>NZ_CP088020.1:3440000-3740000 GCF_021049245.1 Radiobacillus kanasensis
ATTAGTATCTACAGGAAAGGTTCGGTTATGATTCTTCTCTCAACAAACGATTAATATGTTCTCTAGCTTCATCCACATCAAATGGTTTTGCAAATACTTCCTTTACTTGTTCAAATCGTTCCGTATGTAAGGTTGCCTCTTCTACTAATCCGCTCATCATAATAGCAGGAATATTTTCTCCTTGCTCCTCGAGGTGGGTTAACAATGTAGGTCCGTCCATAATAGGTAGCTTATAATCAATAAGCATAAGATCTGGTCTTTTCTGTTTAATTTTATCAAGGGCATCCTTGCCGTTTTCTGCTGTCATTACTTCGTGCCCCTCTGCCTTTACCACTTCTTCTAACAGCATACGAATCCCCATTTGATCATCAACAATCATTACTGTCTTTTTCATTGCCAACTGCCCCCTATACACTTTTGCTACAACGTTCGTTTTTATGATTTTTACTATATGGTCATTTTCTACTCTGTTCTGTTCTATATAAAAATCAGAATTCCTGCCATCAGTATGCAATTTAACCTATATTCAACAAAATTTTTCCATAATTATGGATTATTTGCTATTTTTCTTGCTGTGAGGGTTGGGTTGGTTTTTTCATTGGTGGTTGGATGTCGGCGTTCGTGGGCGGGATTCCGGCGGTTTTTTTATTATTTCGGCGATTCTACTGATATTCCGGCGGTTTCTCGGTTTTTCCGGCGTTTATATTTTTTCCGGCGTTCACGGGCGGGATTCCGGCGGTTTTATTATTATTTCGGCGATTCTACGGATATTTCGGCGGTTCTACGGATATTCCGGCGGTTTCTCGACTTTTCCGGCGATTATATTTTTTCCGGCGGTCGCGGGCGGGATTCCGGCGGTTTTTTTATTATTCCGGCGATTCTACGGATATTTCGGCGGTTTCCCGTTTATTCCTGCGTTTGTATTTTCGACATTCACAGGCTAGTTCCCGACCAAACAAAAACCCCGCACCGCATTGGGTACGAGGTTTACAATGTTATTTATTTTTCACAGATGCACCGATAAATCCGTAGAACAATCTTTGTGGACGATTTGGTCTGGATTTAAATTCTGGGTGGAACTGGGAAGCTACGAACCATGGATGGTCACTCAATTCGATGGTTTCAATTAATTTCCCATCAGGGCTTGTCCCTGAAAATACAAATCCTTTTGCTTCCATTTGCTCTCTGTAATGGTTGTTGAATTCGAAACGATGACGGTGACGTTCATAAACGACATCTTCATTCCCATAAGCTTCTTTCGTTTTCGTTCCGTCTTTCAATCGGCAAGGATACACACCAAGACGAAGGGTTCCACCTAAATCCGAAACATCTTTTTGCTCTGGGAGCAAATCGATAATTGGATGTGGGGTGTTTGGATCAATTTCCGCTGAGTGTGCCCCTTCTAAGTTAAGAACATTACGCGCGAACTCAACCGTTGCCAGCTGCATACCTAAACAAATACCTAAGAATGGGATTTGGTTCTCTCTCGCATAACGGGTTGCTGTTATCTTCCCTTCAACCCCACGATCACCAAACCCGCCTGGCACAAGGATTCCATCAACTCCTGAAAGTTGGTCCTCTACATTTTCTTCCGTTACACCTTCCGCATTTACCCAACGAATATCAATATCGGCATCGTATTGATAGCCAGCGTGCTTCAAAGCTTCCACAACCGAAATGTAAGCATCCGGAAGCTCGACATATTTTCCGACTAGGCCAATCGTAACCGTCTTCGTTAAATTACGGACTTTTTCCGTTAAGGCAATCCATTCGGACATGTCGGCAGGACTACAATCGAAACCAAAGTGATCACACGTAATTTGATCTAAATGCTGTGCTTGAAGCTCTAGTGGGATATCATATAGATTTTCAGAGTCGCCAGCTTCAATTACGGCTTTTTCATCAATGTCACAGAATAAAGCGATTTTTTCCTTCATTTCTTGACTAATGGTTTTTTCCGTACGAAGAACGATAACATCTGGTTGGATACCTAGGGATCGCAATTCTTTGACGCTATGCTGTGTTGGCTTCGTTTTTAGCTCTCCAGCTGCTTGGATGTATGGAACTAATGTACAGTGTAGATACATGACGTTCTCGCGTCCAATATCACTTTTGATTTGGCGGATTGCTTCAAGGAACGGCAGAGATTCAATATCCCCAACTGTACCTCCGATTTCGGTAATCACGATATCGGCATTTGTTTGTTGGCCGGCACGGAACACTTTATCTTTAATTTCGTTTGTAATATGTGGGATAACTTGAACGGTTCCACCTAAGTAATCGCCACGTCTTTCTTTTTTAATGACCGTAGAGTAAATCTTACCCGTCGTGACGTTGCTATACTCGTTCAGGTTTATATCAATAAACCTTTCATAGTGCCCTAGGTCTAAGTCCGTTTCAGCACCATCCTCTGTTACGAACACTTCCCCATGTTGGTAGGGACTCATGGTTCCAGGGTCTACATTGATATATGGATCAAATTTTTGAATCGTTACCTTTAATCCACGGTTTTTGAGCAATCGACCTAACGATGCCGCTGTAATCCCTTTTCCAATCGATGACACTACTCCACCTGTTACAAAAATATACTTTGTCACCTTTTCATCCCTCTTTCTATGTTTATTTACAAAAGCGACTTCTGAAGTTGAAGGGCCTTGTTTTCCTATATCTGTAAGCTCCTTTACTCGAGCCTTCGTTATGTGGGGGAAAATAAGAAAAGCGCTCCCTAATATAGGGAACGCTTTATACGTCATGTAATGAATAGAGCCCAAATAAAATAATACTGATTTCTATCTCGAAAGTCAATAATCAGACTAAATTAATCTTCGTCTTCCTCATCATCATCGTCGGCGTCATCATCGGAATCGTCGTCGAAGTCTTCCTCATCATCGAAATCATCGTCTTCGTCTTCGTCGAAGTCAGAATCATCACTCGATTTATCAAAGTCGTAATCTTCCTCGTCATCTACATCGGAATCTTCTACATCATCGTCTTCCAGATCGAAGTCTTCCTCATCTAAATCAAGATCTTCTTCTACTACTTCATCAAAATTTTCTTTTTTCTTTTTCGTAGCTTTTTTCTTTTTCTTCTTCGGCTCAAGGTTGATCTCTTCTTCGATTTGTTCAACTGGATACCAACGCTTTAGTCCCCAGATGTTAGAACCGATTGTTAGGAAACGACCATCCGTATTTAAATCTGTATAGTATTGTGCAATATAATCATCTTTTTCTTGTTTGGAAAACTCTTTGATTTTTGCAATGCGATCAAACAATTCTCTAAAATCTAATGCCTTGTTTTCTTCTATTAATATTAGGTTTGCAATTTCAATCATAGAAAGATCCAACAATTCTTCACGACTATAATCTTTAAGGCTCACGTTCAAGCACTCCCTTTATGTAAATATTTATATATTTTTTCCACAGTTTCTCGATGTCATACACAGTCTATGTAAGTCTACCAATCCATTATAGGGTTATGATTTTTAAAATGCAATAACTACACAAAAGAGGATTCGCTCGGTTAGCGGACTGCCCCTGGCCAAGTCAGATGGTTCGACATGCACACTATGTGGCTGTTTTAATCAACTATATTTTGTCGGAGAAAAAGGAAACATCCCCCTTCAAACGGTAAGCTGACGTAAGGCACTGGCGCCTGCTTATAGTTGGTTTTCCAGGGATAACAAGCAAAGTTTTTCTTACTTTCCTGAAAGGATCTTGTCCGCATGTTATGGTAGAAAACCGGAGTTTTCATGATATTTTGTCGAACAATGGGCTAAGATACTAAAAAAGGAGGCAATTATGAAAGAGGTCATTCTAGCATTGATAACTGGCTTCATTGTCGGATTCATATTTGCTTGGGTAAAGCTTCCCATTCCCGCTCCACCAGCTCTCGCTGGCGTAACTGGAATCATTGGAATCTATTTGGGATTCAAAGTATTTGAATGGATTGGTCCAGCTCTGCAAAAACTGTTTTAATGTATGAGAATGCTAAAGACTTGTGTCTCTAGCATTCTTTTTTAATCAAGCTTGGTCATGACCCATGTTCCGATGTCTTCAAAACCAATTCGCTTATAAATAGCTCCTGCTTCTGGATTATCATAAAACAGACAGAGTTCTTTTCCTTCGTCTAACAAATCTGTACAAAGCTTCGTTAAGCAAATCGTCGCATAGCCTTTCCGTTTTGCTTTCTCCACGGTTCCAACTGCTACGATCATTGCAGACAAGCTGTTTTCTGCTTCTGTGGCTGCAGTGGATACCATTTCCCCATCTTCTTCTATAAAGAATATACGAGATACCCCTTTTTCTATGTTTCGTTTTTTCGATTCTAGGTTAATGTCAGAGTTGACAAACTCCGGAATGGCTGTCATCAAATTTCTCCAGCCAATTAAGTCCTCTGTCCCCGCTAGCTTAACTCGCTCTGTCGGAAGGTCTGGAAGCTTCTTTTTATCAGAGCATTTCGCATAGTACATTTCTCGGGTAAACGTAATAGGCTTCTGGATATAAGGGGTTACCTGATCCGTAACTTGTTTTAATCCTGAAACATGCACCCCCGCTTCCGCTTCATTGATAATGTGAGCAAATCCTTCCGCATCAAATGTCCCCTCTGCAAAAGGAATGAAGTTTTTCTCATAGCGCAACAGAACAGCTCTCAAACTTCCATCCTCTTCAAAATCACCCCATAAGGTTTGAAAGGGTTGATCATAACCAAATGCCTCAATATCTCCAATTATGAATAGGTTTTCTGCTGGATATTTTTTGATTAATTGCTGACACTGTACATCATCTTGAGCTGTTAGTTGCCTAATCATTTCCGATCATCTCCAAATTATGTTTCCGAACATCATAGCACGGTGTCCTAGAAGAGTAAACGGAAAAATGAAAAAAATCTCACAAAAGTGAGATTTTTTCTGTTACATACGCTCCGGAGCGGTGACACCAATCAATCTTAAGCCGTTTGCTATCGTAATTTTAACAGCTTGCATTAAGGCAACTCTAGCTTTAGTTAGTTCTTCATTTTCTGGATTTAATACTTTCTCTGCATTATAGAAGCTGTGTAAACTAGAAGCCAAATCAAAAAGGTATTGTGTAATGCGATGCGGAGTTCGATTTTCAGCAGCATCCATTACAACTTGTGTGAATTCCCCTAACCGTTTCAATAAGTCTATTTCTTTTTCAGTATCTAATAATTTTGGATCAAAATCTTTCGCCATTCTAAATCCTTTTTCCTCTGCTTGGCCTAGCATCGTGCAGACACGAGCGTGGGCATATTGCACATAAAAAACTGGATTTTCATTGGAATTCGATTTTGCTAAATCCATGTCAAAATCTAAATGTGAATCGCTGGAGCGCATGACGAAGAAATAGCGCATCGCATCAACGCCAACTTCCTCCATCAATTCTCTTAACGTGACAGCTTTTCCTGTTCGTTTACTCATTTTCACCTTTTCGCCATTCTGGAAAAGGTTGACCATTTGGATAATCTCAACCTCCAACGTGTTCGGTTGGTATCCAAGTGCTTGGATGGCTGCTTTCATACGTGGAATATACCCATGATGGTCCGCTCCCCAAATGTTAATCAGCGTTTCAAAACCACGGTCTAGCTTATCTTTATGGTAAGAAATATCCGGCGTTAAGTAGGTGTATGTTCCGTCTTGTTTCACTAACACACGATCTTTATCATCTCCAAAGTCTGTGGAACGGAACCAGGTTGCCCCATCTTCTTCATAGACAAAGCCTTTTTCTTTTAGCACATCCAAGGCTGCTGTAATGGCATTATTTTCATATAAGGATGTTTCAGAGAACCAATTATCGAATGGAACTCGAAACTGCATTAGATCCTTTTCCAACTTGGCTAGCTCATAGTTTAATCCGTAGGACCTAAAGTAAGCGAGCCTTTCCTTACGATCTGCTTCAACCCACTTATTCCCTTCTTGTTCCGCTAGCTCTTTCCCTAACTCAATAATGTCCTTTCCATGATAGCCATCCTCTGGCATATCCCATGCTTGATCCAATGCTTGAATATAACGTGCTTCCACAGATAAAGCTAGATTTTCTATCTGATTTCCAGCGTCATTAATGTAATATTCTCGCGCTACGTCATATCCAGCATAATCTAAAATATTGCAAAGGGAATCTCCGACTGCAGCGCCACGAGCATGTCCTAAGTGGAGGTCTCCTGTAGGGTTCGCCGACACAAACTCCACTTGAATTTTATGACCATTGCCTGCTTCTGATCTCCCATACTGATCTTCTGCTTCGATAATTGTTGAAACTAAATCAGTTAAGTACGTATTGTTCATGAAAAAATTAATAAAGCCCGGACCTGCGATATCAACTTCTTTTATCGATGCTTTTTCTAGGTTTAGGCTCGCTTTTATTTCCTCGGCAATTTGTCGAGGGGCTTTTTTCGCAATGCGGGCAAGCTGCATCGCGATGTTTGTTGCATAATCTCCATGCGATTTATCCTTTGGTTGTTCCAAAATAATTTCAGGAAGCTGTTCTTTAGTTGCTAAATTCGCTTGAAGGACAGCCTGCTCGATTTCTTGCTTTAACGTTTCTTGCATTTGAATAAAAATGTTCACTATTCTTTTTCCTCCTTGAACGATAAGGTTAACCGATGTCTTCTGCTTTCTTCTCCATTTAGTTTCGTTAGATAACTTATAAACAATTGTCCTGTTTTCGACTGACTAAGATCTCGAAACGTGATTTGATCCGTAAAAGTTTCCATATGTATCGTACCATAGGCATGGCGATAAACATTTTCAGTCGTTTGCTTCTTTTTGAAAATCTGGTGCATGTCCACGGCTCCTGTCCGTTTGACACTAACCCGTTCTGGAGATATGGTGATCAAGGCTTGTACGTCGTCTTCTTGATCCTCGTACCGTTCGGTAAAGGTCAGGATCGATGAATCTTCTCTTTGAAAAAGAGTCCCTGACTCCTCTACTTTGGTCACTTCCTTATTTCCTTTTTGAAAAATCTCCGTAATGAGCTTTATTTGAACGTTCCGTTTGGAAGCTTTCATTTTTCACACTACCCCCTTAGAGGTCCCCTCTGGTTCCTTTAGCTAGTATAAAGAATTCCGTTACTAATGAGCAAGTAGTTAAAATGCAAAAGCAGTTTTTCATAGGCTGTTTTCTAAAAAGATTGTTTTTTGGCACTATCTATAAAATGCGACGTAAAGAAACAATGACCTTTTTACTCCTTATCAAGTTAATTGCTAATGTGGCGCTGCGGAAAAACACTCGCTTTCCGTGGGGAACGCTACTTCAACGAGTAAGTAGGCTTCTTCGCTGCCTTACACCGAGGAAGCCTACTACGAAGCGTAACTAGAAGACGCAGGTGCATCCTTCCGGAGTCTTCACCTGTTCCTTTCCCACTGGACAAGGAATACTCCAGAAGCTTAACATCGCTCGCAGAAAAAAGGGACCTTCTTTTTCAAGGAAGTGGGTTACTTCCGAGGAGACATGCGCCGTGCCCACGGAAAGCGGAGTATTCTGCCGGAGCTCCGGCATATAGCTTCCCCACTTCATCGCATTTTCTATCAACCGCGAGGATTAAAAACAACAACCCTTACGATAAGAACCTTCCCATAAAAAAAGAAACGTCTCTTCTTAATAAGAAAAACGTTTCTTTAAGTCAACTGCTTTAATTCTTGTAAAGGCATCATCGCGTAGAAGTAATCACTTTGCTCTTTGATAAAGCGGCGGTGGGATTCTTCTAATAGATGTTTATCTTTCTTCGCTTTTCCTAAATAATATTGCTGAAAAGGCGATAGATTAGAGAAAGCTTCTAATATGCTCACACATGTCTCTATGTCTCCATTAGCTAAGGCGATGTGGGCCATTTCCGCTTGGTCATTGCTTTGCACACCTTCAACTTGGCGATGAAAAGCCGAAATAAACGGAATCGTATAATTAGAAATCCCATATATACCAGGACTATGATTGATGTCTTGTGCTATGTGTAAGCCGTCACGAGCATGTCCAATTGCTTGCTCATAGCTATCAAAGACATAGCCTAACCCCATGGCATTATGAATATCAATCTTTTTTCTAGGATTGAACGTCTGTTTCAATATTTTATATCCATATTTTCGAGCCATAATCATTTCATTACGTTTCCAATAATAGGTCATCCATATCTCGTCTAGTTTTATTTGAAATAGTTGCCGAAGCATCTCATTATCAATGTCATAAATCATCGATTGAAGGCGATCGACATAGTTTCCAAGCATGCCATATTGACGTAGTTCGAAATACGCATACACATGGAGCATGTCCTTCATACAGATGAGTTCCCGTTCTGCTACATGAAAAGCGGATAGTCTTGTCAGATATTCGTGGGGTTTCTGTCGCCTTTTTCTACGATTAAAGATTACTCGATATAATTTTGCCCAATTGCGATTTTGCTCGTTTGAAGAAGCTAAATTTTTCTCGATAAGCAACTCCAAATCATCCAGAAAGCCGTGGGAATATAGAAACTCGAGACCCACTCGCATGTTTTCAGATAAATTCGTTTGCAAACAAAACTGGCGCATTCCTTCGATAGCATCTTCCAGCTGGTTCGAAGCCGAGAGGATGTGGAAGATTTGATCCATAGACCAATCCGTCTCTTGATGAAGGAATGGTTGGATTAAACTGTGAGCTTGGCTAGTCTGTTCTTTCCGAAGTAGACTCTCTAAACGGGCATTCCCCATCTTATCACGACCAATCCTTTGAGTTCGAGATTTTTTAATTACTTTTATATTAACACAATGAAAGAGAGAAAGTTATGGTTTTTTCTAGTTTTTTACATGGGAATTTTTCGGGGGAGGTGCCTGTCACGACCAGGGTTTTGTCGGGTTTTGTCGAGACTAAAAAGAGGACTCGCAACTGCGGTCCTCTATTTAACCCATCCTAATAACATTTCTCTTACGAATTTACTTGCCGCAATGACTGTTTGCTCCGTTGGATCATAGACTGGTGCAACCTCCACTAGATCGGAGCCAATCACGTTTACATCTGATTCTGCAATCAATTGAATAGCCTCTAACAATTCCTTCGAGCTAATGCCACCCGCTTCCGCTGTTCCTGTTCCTGGGGCGAACGCTGGGTCTAACACATCAATATCAATCGTGACATACACGTTTCGACCAGCTAATTTCGGAAGAACTTCACGTAATGGTTTAGCTACTTCATAGCGTGCCATATACATGCCACTTTCCTTCGCATACTGAAACTCTTCTCTCATCCCAGAACGAATCCCAAAGGAGTAAACATTCTCTGGTCCAATCAGTTTGCACGCTTTCCGTACAGGTGTCGAGTGGGACAGTTCTTCCCCTTCGTATTCTTCACGCAAATCAGCATGTGCATCGATATGAATCAACGCCATGTCCGGATACTTTTCATGAACCGCTTGAATAACTGGCCAAGTAGCCAGATGCTCGCCTCCAAGCCCCAAAGGATATTTCCCTTGATCTAAAATCCTCTTTACATAGGCATGGATAGCATCTAAGCTCCTTTGCGGATTTCCAAACGGTAAAGGAATATCCCCTGCATCAAAGTAAGCAACCTCTTCCATATGCTTGTCCATATAGGGGCTATATTCTTCTAATCCAATGGAAGCCTCCCGAATTCGGTTCGGACCGAAACGAGACCCTGGACGAAAGCTCACCGTCCAATCCATTGGCATTCCATAAATAATCGCTTTTGCTTCCTCTGAGTCAGGTCGAGACATAATAAATACTTTCCCTGAATACGCATCATCAAATCGCATGTGATTTCTCCCCTCTACTCCGTCAAATCTTTCACAAATTTAGGCAAAGCAAACGAAGCAAAGTGTAGCTCTTTTGTGTAGTACTTCGTTTCGATGTCTTGGAACCTTTCCTCTTTCACCTTTAATGGGTCATGGATTTTACTACCTATTGTAAATGTCCAAAGCCCACTTGGATACGTCGGTATGTTTGCTGTGTACAAACGCGTTACCGGAAAAATTTCTTTCACATCTTGAAAAACTTGTTTAATTAAATCACTCTTAAACCAAGGGTTATCGGTTTGGGCAACAAAAATCCCATCATCCTTCAACGCTTTGGATATTCCGGCATAAAACCCTTTTGTAAATAGGTTAACAGCTGGCCCAACAGGTTCTGTGGAATCTACCATAATCACATCATACGCTCTCTCACTTTCGGCGATGTGCATAAAGCCGTCTCCAACCTTCACTTCTACTCGGGTGTTTCCTTCTAGCTCTCCTGCGATAGAAGGTAAATACTTTTTAGAATACTCAATGACTTTTCCATCTATTTCAACAAGGGTCGCTTTTTCCACTTGTTTATGCTTCAACACTTCACGAATAACTCCTCCGTCGCCACCTCCAACTACAAGCACATGCTTCGGGCTTGGGTGGGTGAACAGTGGAACGTGAGCCACCATTTCATGATAGACAAACTCATCTTTTTCTGTTGTCATTACCATACCGTCTAAAACGAGCATGTTTCCCCATTCATTTGTTTCCATCATATCAAGCTTTTGGAATTCTGTTTGCTCTTCATGTAAGGTTTTCTTTATTTTCGCTGTAATCCCGAAATCATTTGTTTGTTTTTCTGTGTACCATAACTCCATGCCAAAACTCCTTTATAAATCGCTACTATTACTTTGCTAACCTCTTCCTATTCTTATACCTTCTTCATGCTATAAACAAACAAATTATAGCTGAAGTTAAGTGGGACACCAAGCTTTTTATGTTTAATTTTTCCTATAAAGTCCATAATGTTAGAAACAAAAATGAAAGTTCTATACTGTTTTAGATGATAATTAGGATGATCACCTATGTATAAATGGATAAAAAAACAATTAAATAGAATAAAAAGCAAACCGATTCGCATTTTAGTTGTTGCATCTCTTTCTTGGATGTTCTGTGCCGTCGTCTTTGTTGTGGCCATTTTCACTTATGCGTACAGTTTAGGGGCACCGTCCCTTACTAGTCAACAAAATACGGTGTACTATGGTTCAAGCGATCAAGTGATTGGTGAGGAGAGTGGCATACAAAGTCGGTATTGGGTGGACTTAGAGGATATTTCTCCACACTTAGTAAAGGCGACCATCGCAATCGAGGACCAAAGTTTCTATGACCACCATGGATTTGATTTTAAGAGAATGGCATCCGCCCTTTTCCATGATATAAAAGCGATGGCCATGGTTCAGGGTGCAAGCACGATTTCCCAACAATACGCGCGTAATCTGTATTTGTCACATGAAAAAACATGGACCCGTAAGATTAAAGAGGCCTTTTACACGTTACGTTTAGAGATGTTTTATACAAAGGATGAAATTTTAGAAGGATATTTAAACACGATTTATTACGGCCACGGTGCTTACGGAATTGAAACAGCTAGTCGATACTTTTTTGATAAATCTGCTAAGGATATCAATCTAGCAGAAGCAGCGACCTTGGCAGGCATACCGAAAGGACCGTCTTACTACTCCCCTTTCCACGATCGAGAAAAGGCGAAGAGTAGGCAGGAACTTATCCTACGAACGATGAAGAAACAAGACATCATAACAGAAGAAGAACAGTTTTTAGCGAGTAGTGAAAAACTTACCTTTACGGATGCTGAGGATCGAGAAGTAAAGTCCATTGCTCCTTATTTTCAAGATGCTGTCCTAAAAAAGCTCGCTTCAATTTTGGATGAAGATTTAGAGTCTATTCGTTCCGGGGGCTATCAGGTGTACACAACATTAAACACCGACCATCAAAAAACGCTAGAGGAATCTGTACAAAAAACGATGGAATCCAATAGTAGCTTGCAAGTGGGAGCTATGTCGGTTGAGCCCGAAACAGGAGCAATAACAGCCATGCTCGGCGGCCGAAGCTATGAAAAGAGCCCTTTTAATCGGGCAACAATGGCCGAACGAATGCCTGGTTCCTCCTTCAAGCCATTCCTTTACTATGAGGCTTTGGAACATGGATACACGGCTACCACTGCATTATTGAGTAAGCCTACGACGTTCGAGCTTGCAAGCGGAAAGGTGTATGCTCCTAGCAACTACAACGGTTATTATGCTTATGAGCCGATTACGTTGGCGCAAGCAATCGCATTATCAGATAACATATATGCAGTGAAAACCAATGTCGCTCTAGATCCGAAAAATTTAGTAAAGACAGCCCGCAAATTCGGCATAGAAGGAAAGCTACCAGCAGTACCTTCTCTCGCTTTAGGCACCGCTGTCGTTAGTGTGGAAGAAATGGTTGGAGGCTATAGTATGATTGCAAACGGTGGCCAAAAAGTAAAACCTTATCTCATTGAAAAGGTCACCGATTCAAAAGGAAATGTTTTATACGAGCACGACTCGGACAAAAAGCAAGTATTGGACGAAAAGAAAACGTTTATTCTCAGTCAGTTGATGACCGGAATGTTCGATGAATCACTTAATGGCTATATGCGTGTAACAGGTGCATCGATTGCGGATCAATTAGATCATAACCTTGCTGGAAAATCAGGAACGACAAATACAGATAGTTGGATGGTCGGATTCAGCCCAAAACTCGCGATGGGTGTTTGGACGGGTTATGACCAGAACAAGCCAATGAATAAAGTGGAAGAGCACCAATATGCAAAGGAAATTTGGGCTTCCTTTATGACAAAGGCACATGAAGGAGAAAAAGATGTTAGCTTCGAACAACCAGAAGGTGTAGTTGGTGTATATGTAGATCCGAAAACAGGAGAGAAAGCAACTCCATATTGTGCAGAAAGACGAATGATGTACTTTGAAAAAGGGATGGAACCAACTTCCTTCTGTTCATTACATTATCCAGGGGACAAAAAGGAACATGCAGAGGATAAACCAAAAGATGAGAAGGAAAAAGAGAACGGTTGGAACAAGTGGTTTGACTGGCTTCCGTTTGGGGACTAATAGGTCACACAAAGAATTCCGAAAAAAAATCCATAAGAAAAAGGCCGGATAGACTCCGGCCTTTTTCTTTGTCCTAGTAAATACATGAATAACCATGTGCTTTAATTTTACAAACTTCAAAAGAAAACCACAACATTTTAAGAAAACGTTCACTTTTCGTTCACATTTTTGACACTAATCCGCGAATGCTTCCTTTAGTTCATCGGAGGAGTTTTCCCAAAGTTCTGGGTTAAATTCCTTCAAGAAATCCCCTAAAAGTTTTCTCGAATGCTCATCCATATGATCGACAATGACTTTCCCTTTCAAGGACTTATCCATGTGGTTCACATGCTCAGGCATGGACTTATATGCTCGTTTGATGGAACGATCGACTCGAATCTCACTTGCTGCCACTCCGTAGTAATGTCCGCCTTGTTGTCCCTTTTCTACAGTCACCCAAGCAATCCAGTATAGCTTTCCATTCGGTACTACTGATTTATCTGGTAGAAACTTAACACGTCTTTCTACATCACTTCTTGCGTGCATCGCTCCCATGTCAACATACGCTTTGTCCTCGTTAGGATCGACAATGACAGAGGACATATTTTCAAGGGTAATTGCCCCAATCCCGTAACCACCATGGCCATCTGTTGAATCATTTTTCATGATGGTAAAAGCATTTGACTTTTTCTTGTTAGAAAATTGGTCGGAACTCATCGTTGGCCTCCTTCGTCACTCGTTTGTTCTTATTGTAGCATCTTCCTTTTTTCATTTCATCTTCTAGAGAAGCAGGGAAAACCGGATGCAAACTCGAATAAGATATCGAAACTAATAAACAAAGGAGTGTCTCCGTTGCCATACGTAACTGTTAATTGTTAGAAGGCCGTAGTGATGAACAGAAAAAGAATCTTGTTGAGAAAGTAACTGATGCTGTCGTAGAAACGACTGGAGCCAACAAAGAAAAGGTCGTCGTTTTTATTGAAGAAATGAGTAAGAATGATTACGGTGTTGCTGGTAAACGTTTAATTGACTAGTAAAACATTTAAGGTATCAACCAAAATAGGTATTCATTGGTCCCCCATAACACTATAGTATTATGGGGGTATCTTTCGGATGAAAGAGAATTGACTCACACCCTCAAAATAGGTAAAAGGAGTTCACATGGTGAAAAGAGTTCTTTCATTTTTATTTGGTAAACCGTTTAAAAAAGACGCTCGTTTCGTATCAAAGTATTTGCGATTTAGTTATTGGTCGATGGCTGTTATCTATTTCATCATCATGTGTCTGTCTATTGTTAATGCTTTTTTGGCTCCAGAAACGATTGTAGGCTTCGTCATAGCTGCAATCTTTTATCCGGTGATTTTTCGATTTATTCATCGGGCAATAGGAAGTGCCTATCAGTTGGAAAGAGAACAGGACTAAAAAGGAAAAAACAGCATCCATACTGGAATTGTTTATTCATCCTTTGTCACATATAATTCGGAGTATATGAAAGAGGCTGAGACAAAACTATAATCTCCCATTCTAAAGACGATCGATTACACGATAGGAAGTGTATAATGTTACTTTTCAATGGTTGGGGTTTTAAGTTGATAGAAAATGCGACGTAACAAAATAGTGACTCTTTATTTCCCTTATCAAGTTGACTGCTAAACTGGCGCTGCGGAAAAACACTCGCTTTCCGTGGGGAACGCCTCAGCCTCCTCGCTCGCAAATAACGCTCACTGTGGGGTCTTCAACTGTTCCTTTCCCACAGGAGTCTCGCGTTTTCCCGCAGCTTAGTATGGCAGCTCTATCAAGTAAGAGGTATTACATAACTAATAATTTTATAGGGCTAGTGAGCCACTATATTAAAAAATATCAATCAGCGTAGGCAGAATACGGAGACTCCTGCGGGAACAGCGCGAGCCGAAGATCCCGCAGGAAGTGGGGTTCTTCCGAGGAAGCTGAGGCCGTGCCCGCGGAAAGCGGAGTATTCTGCCGGAGCGCGGCATCAAGCTTCACTTCATTACTTTTTCAGTAATTATTACTTAGTTATGTCGCATTCTATATCAAATTTGCAACAATATTTACAAAAGCCCCCAAATAGAAAAATCCGAACTGATTCGAACTCTAATGAATTCGAATCATAGTTCGGATTTTATTGGGATTAAAACACTTTTGTCCCTGCCTCTTTTTCTCTACAGCGACCGGTCGACTCGTTTAAAGTGGTCTGGATGAAAATCAATGGATGTTGTATTTTCAGATTTTTGTTGCTTGCGCGCACGTAACCTTGCTTGGATCTTTCTTGTGATCCAGCTACGTTCTACATAAACACCAACTCTTTCTTGTTGGACTTCTTTTATACCCTCTATAACAAATTGCATGCAAATAATCACAATCATAAAGGCTACAAGTGCTGGAACTACAATCCAATAATCTCCTGTCATAAAGGCACTCTTGGCATCTCCAATCATTCCAGACCATTCATACGTAAAAGACCGTGGTGGATCTTTCACTAGAGCATAGGATACAACGGTCCCACCAAAGAATAGTTGGAATAATCCTAAATGGATAAAGACTACTAACACTTGAATAAATTGTTGTCCAAAAACAATTCCCAATCTAGAAATCATATGTGGAAGTAGTTGACGAAAGAGAATGTGTCTGGTTCCTCCTCCCAACACTTTTGCACTTGTTATGAATTCATTTTTCATGAGTAGTTTTAACTCATTCCCAATCAACACCATAACCAACGGGACAACGAGTATTGTTAATAAAATAATTTCCAACCCAATTCTTTCTGTCAAGTCATACGTAAAGCCTCCAGGTCCTTTCCAAAGAATAGGACGTAGTAGGATAAAAGCAATAATTGTAATCGGTAAGAAGTGAAAGCTATCCACGAATTTCTCTATCCCTCTTCTCCAGCGATCCTTTATGAACATGGCATACGGAATTGCTAATAGAAAACCTAGAAAGACCCGTAAAAAAGCGATTAAGGTTGCAAACACAATGGTCCACTTTGCTCCAACGACTAATTGATCTAAAATGCTAAAGCCTAATCGGTCAGTTCCTAAAGGAATATCCTTCGACGGAGGGTTAGGTGGTGCGCTTAATAACTTACCGTTATCATCATACACAAAGGTATGCTTGGAGATGAGGTTATCCGTCGATACCGAATAGTAAATACTATAAGCAAACATCCCAAAGATGATGAGAAAACCGATTAAAAATTTTGGGTTTTTCAAATGTATCCCGAACTCTTTCAAGGAGCGCGATAAAACACGCCATATAACCCAGCTTCTAATGGACGCCCATCTTTCCTTCCAGGTTCTCCTATTAAATTTTAATACTTCAGACTCTTGCGCTTCCTTCATGACTAAGAATTCCGTACCTTGGTACAGGACATAAAAAGGAGTGAAGATTAACAAGAGAATAACGGCAATAACCATAGGCCGGAAATCTTGGATGATATAATTCGTTACACCTTGAATATTAAAAATATATTCAATGATAAACAAACTAGATAGACTGGCCCAAACGATGATTTTCGTATGATAGAAACTACTCTTGACTACATTTCGTAGCACGTGGAATAGCACGATTACATTTCGTTTTATCCCTTTCGCTTGAGCAAACTCAACATAATCTTTCGTCATCTCCTCTTCCACTAAAAGTACGATAACTTTATAGAGTGAAATCATCGGCACAATGGCTAATACCGTGATAGGTGCTAGATATATATCTTCGGTTATCGAAGTTACTGGCATGAGTAGGAAATCAGTTTTCTTGTAAATATAAACGACTAGTATTTGAAAAAGAAATGCGAGCATTAAATCAGGAACGGATTCAAAGATATTAAGGACTCGTCTGATAAAACTAAGGATTGGCTTTGGAAGAAATATCGTGAGGATGGCTAAAATAAAAGCGACAAGAAAGCCAAGAAGGATTCCACCTAGTAGAATTTTCATCGAGTAAAAATAAGGTTCTTTTACAGCTGTTAAAATATGCTCAGGTTTATCGTGAAAATAAATAATCCACTTTTCTGGAGATACGAGATCCTTCAAAAGGTTAATCGTTTCACTCAAAAACTTTGGAACTCCTAATATCCCTTTCCCTTCGAATAAAAGCGGGGAATTACTAACAGCAGCTATTCCGAAAAACCCTAGTATGTAGTAGACAAGAAATTTTACAAGTTTCATAGAAAGACTTCCTTCCGATGTCATAAAATTGTCACAATAACTATTATAGCATAGTCAATTTAGACTAATTACACAATCTTTGTAAGGATATTTCGTTGAAAAATAAGGGGTGAAAGAGGATAAGATCCTAATTACTCAGTTCGATTGGCTTGGAAATACACAAGTCGATATGGAACAAACGCAATGACTGTTGCCATTAGGAGAAAAATAGTCACTCTAAGCCACGATACTTTTGCCACCATGACGTCAAAGCTTACTTGTTGTACTTGGTATATCGTCCACCACTCGTCCCCAGTTGAAAAATACAAAGCAATGATGACCCATGCTGCAAACAGTATCACACAAAAGACCAAATACGTAACTAGTTCTTTCACAGACTCCCCCTCCCTTTTACCGTTTATAGATGAGACGTAACAAAATTCGAATTAGTGTGAACCTCTCCAACTAAATCATAGATTTTGATGGAGCATCCCTTATCTTAAATACAGTACAAAACCAGCGTTTCCAGTCCCCTTCGGTAACTATATGGCACGGTTAAGACTAATTAAGGAAGACAAGGTTTGAGATGTTCTTTTTGCCAATTCAGGAACTTTTGCCTGAATAGACAACCTTTCCTTTTCAGAAAAGGATTTTAGTAAGTCACGTAAGAAATATCGAGCTCCAATATTGTAAGAAGCCGACAAATCCGCATGATAGACTTTGCCCGTTTGAAACGTGGCAAGGTCTTTTTTCTTGTTTCTCTTTACTTTTCCAGAACCATCGTATGCCAATGCGCTCGTATTACGAGCGTTTATTCTAGAAACACGCATCCCAACATAATGTGCCATTTCTTCGACTTTATTCTGGATCCCTTTCTCTCTCCAAACGTGCAATTTAAAACGAAGTTTCTTCGCTCCCCAGTAGCCTTTTGGAACTTTCATCTGGTCCAGGTATTCGAATACAATGACATCACATTGATGGTGTAAGGCAAATTGAACAATGTGATGACTGGTATCTTGAACGATATGTGTTTGATACCCATTAATCTGCCTCCAGTAATTCGGAGCACTAATCCAACCACTTTGACGTTGCACGTTTCGGAGTTTATTCGTTATATGATACAAACGGTCTTTTTCTTTGGCCTGATTAATAAACGTTCTAGCCAAGACAGTTCCTTTTGCATCCATAACCGAACACACCGCAGAATTTGTAAGGCCTAAATCCACCGCACATACTTTTTGTTCCTGAATATCTTTTTTCGTTAATTTCACTTTATGCTCATAACTAATATGTAAAAAGTACTTTTTCCCACGTTTTACAAGCTTCGGATTGTTTTCTTTCCAATCCCAAACGCCTCGTTTGAATAGGTCTTGCTCCTTGTATGTGATATCTATCCAAACCCAGTCATTTTGATGGAAAACTTTTATTTTAGCGGAGACTTCATCTTTTCGTTTGAACATATTTCCTTTATAGAAAACCGGAAATTCTTTATGTTGGAAAGAGAGAGTTGGCGGCTTTTTCTTGAACTTTTTCCCTTCAGAAAGTGCGAGTTCTTCCTCCTTTTCCCAATTGCGATAGTTAGAATGATAGCTTTTCACTTTCCCAAATGCAGAAGCTATACAGCCTCTTCGAAAATAACTTGGAAACTTATAAAATTCCTCATCAAATCTACTGTATTTTGGAAAGGGATTAGATTTGGTACGATGAATCAGCTTTTCAACAATGGGAACAATAGACTTAGCGTTTAATTCCGTTAAATCCAGGCACTCTTCCTGTATGACATATATCATAAAAGATAGTGCGCGATTGTAAATGTCTACTGTTTCGTCAAAGATTCTACTATGATTGGTTATCTTATGACTCAGCGTCTTCGCTATATTCATCTAAATCCCCCTTTCCATTTTTTCCATGTTTTAATAGATTTATTGTAACAGAGCGAATTTTGGTCGTAAACGAATGGAGAGGAATATCGTGACCGATTTTAAAAGGAACAGACATGCTTCTTTAAGTTAACCTAGCATTTAGTTGTGGTTACGAAGGATTGTCATAAATGTATATCCGATGATATGATGAGTCGTTTGAAAGAAATCACCTATAATCTATTTGAAAGATAGGATTGCGAAGTGTTAGAAATGAATGGAGAAGAAGATCATATCCACATTTTGTTTGATGCACCACCACAAATTAACCTAGCAAATACCATTAACAGTTATAAAACCGTCACTTCTAGATACATCAGAAAAGAGTTCTCGGAGGAACTTTCTACATTCTACTGGAAACCTTATTTTTGGAATAGAAGTTACATGATTTTAACGACAGGTGGAGCTACGATAGATGTCATAAAGAAATATATCGAGAACCAAGGGGAATAAAACATTAGCGACTACCCCCCACTAAATCAGATAGATTTTGAAGGGGAATGCGTCGCTATTTTTTGTTCAAATAAGGGCTTAAAAAGTGCTATTTCAGTTATACTGTGGGATGAGGAGGTTTTACCATGAAAATTAATATCAAGACAAGAATCATTCGCATCATTCTGATGATTACGATTTATACGGTTTGGCTTGTTACCACAAACGAACCTCTATGGGAAACGCGACCAGGTATCTTCTATTTCACTACCATTATGGCTATTGTCTACGTAATATTTCAGTCTTTATTAATTGTGAGGGCAACCAAACAAAACCAAGAATCGTAGACATTTGACTTTACCGTTTTTATTATAGGATTTGGCTACGCCCTTTTGGTGAGCACTGATTTTCACATGTAACTACTTAGGCGGACAGGTGTCCTTAAAGAACATAAAAATGTGCTTTCGCTTCAATAGTGAATTTCTTGTCCGCTTATAAAGTTGACACTCATTTGTCTAGTTACAGTGATAGACAAGAAAAAGAGCATACCCATAAGCAATTAGGTATGCCTTTTTAACTTGTTCATTCCGTTTTCCTTAAATCAAAGCTTAAGTCGGGAACGATATAATCTGTTTTTTTAACGAGTAGCTAATTGGTTCATTTCATGAATAAAGCTCCACGCTTCCTCTAAATCATCTGCTGTATAATTTTGCTTCTTTTTCACCGTTTGAACCTTCTCTTCTACTTCATCCTTTGATAGATTATCAAAATATAGAATCGTAGACACGAGCTCTAAAAATCTCGAACTTTTCTCTTTCATCTTACTTACCATTTGCCCGAGTGGCGGAAGTTCAATATTAAATTGATCTAAAAAAGATTGGCCTTGCTCTGTCACTTTATAACGATATTGATAATAATTGCTCCTGTCTTCTTTCGTTTCAGAAAGAAAGCCAAGATTGCATAGCTCTTCGATACGTAATGTTAGCTCCTCTGAATATGGTCCATAGAAATGAAACTCATATTTTTCTTCAAAAGGAATGTTATTTTTTTTGAGAATATAAATCATCTTTTGCAGCTTTTTCCGCCCAACTAACTCGTCCGATACAGAAAAAAACTGAATCAATTTTGCATGATTCTCAAGCACGGTAAACCCTCTCCTTATCCAAACAGTATTTCAAATAACCGCTTTTTCGCCTGGTTATCCTCGGGGATTTTATTCAATAAATCCAAAGGAAAATATAATTTATGATCCGTTCGTTTTTTACCAGAAATTGATTCTACGATATCCGATTGACGTGATAGTTCTCTCAGCTCATTGCTTTTTGGTAACAACAGATGAATCGGTAAACGTTCTTCCTCTTCGCCTGGCCGGTAGAAGTCATAAGGTAAGTCGGATGAAGAATCAACAACTAAGTAATAATCAGGATGTATATCAACTTCCTTAAATAAAGAAAATAACTCCATCCACTCGTTCATTTGTAAGTTTGGATTGAATTCAATGTATTTGAATAGACGTCGATTCATAAATCGGTCACATAAATCTCTTAAAATGGTGTCACTTTCTCGCTGCCACATATGAAAATAATATAGGGCAATAGATTCATCTAGCTCAATGTATTCCTCAAGCTTTACTTCTCCTGAAAAGAAAGAGAGGAAATGGGTAGGCTCCAGATCAAACTTATAATTCTGCTCATACAAGTACTTGGCACGATGTAGGATTTTGGACAAGATCACTTCTGCACTTCTCGTTACAGGGTGGAAATAGACCTGCCAATACATTTGGTAGCGGCTCATAATATAATCTTCCACCGCATGCATCCCTGTTTCCTTGATGACCACTTGATCCTCCATCGGTCTCATTACACGAAGGATACGTTCCATGTCAAAGTGACCGTAACTTACACCAGTGAAGTAAGCATCTCTTTGTAAGTAATCCATCCGGTCCGCATCAATCTGACTAGATATAAGACTCACGACAAGCTTGTCCTCATACGTTTTATTGATGACGTCCGCAACGTGTTTTGGAAAATCCGGTTCTACTCGCTTCAAAATGGCGTTCACTTCTGTGTCTCCGAGAATGATTTGTCTCGTGAAATCCTCATGATCAAGCTTAAACACCTTTTCAAAGGAATGAGAAAATGGCCCGTGTCCTAAGTCGTGCAAAAGGGCTGCGCAAAGACACAACAGTCTTTCTTCTTGATTCCAATTAGGACGACCTTCAAAATTTTTAATAATACGGCGGACTATTTCATACACACCAAGGGAATGATTGAAGCGACTGTGCTCCGCCCCATGAAAGGTTAAATGAGTCGTCCCTAATTGTTTAATTCGTCTTAGACGTTGAAATTCTTTAGCACCAATTAAATCCCAAATAACGCGATCATTAACATGAATATAACGATGAACGGGATCTTTAAACACTTTTTCTTCATGTAATTGTTCCGTTTTATAAGACATGTGCTTTTCCTTCCTGTTAGATGATGTTCAAATAGTCCGGTTATTTATTCTCCTTTTGAACACACACTTTATGTAATCTGGCCGACAAATTCCGCCCTTTCGACAATATAGTATCTATTATATAATACTTGTCTTCATACCTAAATGGGTTTCGCTGAAAAAGTAGAGCAATGCTATAATAAAATCGGGGAAAAAAGGAGCGTATAGGATGATTGACTGGAAAACATTTTTAAACGCATCAGCGTTTCGTCTTATAGATCAAAGTGAACCAAACTCTAAGTTTAAGGCATTACATTCCTTTGCAGTGGATGATGCTTTAGCGATTTCGATTAGTAACGGAATTTCAAGCCCAGCTGCGAGACTTTGGGTCCATGACCGAACCATTGTGTTAGGCATTCCAGATGCGAGATTACCTTATGTAAAAGAAGGCACGGATTGGCTAAAAGAACAAGGTTATGATGTGGTCGTTCGAAATTCCGGGGGACTAGCGGTAGTGTTAGACTCCGGTGTGTTAAATATTTCGCTATTATTAGCGGATGCCAAATCTGTAAGCATTTCAGACGGATACGAAGCGATGGTTTCCTTTATCCAAGCGATGTTTGCAGACCTCACAAATGATATCAAAGCCTTCGAAGTCGCTGGATCTTATTGTCCAGGAGAATACGATCTTAGTATAAACGGAAGGAAATTTGCAGGGATATCTCAGCGTAGGGTAAAAAACGGAACTGCTGTGCAAATTTATTTGTGTGTTGAAGGGGATGGACAAGCCCGGGCTAAACTGGTCCGACAATTCTACGCTATCAGTTTAAAGGGAGAAAAAGGAAAATTCACCTATCCTAATGTAAAACCAGAGACAATGGCGTCCTTGGAACAGTTGCTGCAAACCAAAATAACCGTTCAAGATGTTAAGGACCGATTGATTGAAACATTAAATCAACTTCAAGTACCAATAACGTTAGATCGTTTACGTGATGACGAACAAGATTGGTATGGACAACGTCTTGAGCAAATGAAGGACCGGAATCGAAAGGTGTTTGATTGGTTTCGGGAAGAGGATTATTGAGGGGATAATCTTAACGAACAATTAGTTCCATTTTTAGTAAATAACCTTGGAAATCTTTAAGTTTCGCGGTAGAATTAAAGGTAGGCATGGTATTGTTGTGAGGGTGGGGACCATTCACTACTTTTCTCCTCTGGACACCTAAATTTCGGGTGAAAGGAGGGATAAATGTCTATGGATACAGTTATCGCAATGGTTATAGCTCTATTTGCAGGTGGAACCTTCCTTCTAGCGTTATTACAATATCTACGACAACTCAACAAAGACATGAACGAAAAAAAGTGAACCCCCACCCGTGACAGCATAATCACTTAGGGTGCGGGTTCCTTTAATTACTACTAAGGTAGTCTAGAGGGATTCCCCTCCTAAACATCTTTACCATGCTAACCGAGAATGTTGACCGCATTCTCGGTTATTTTTATATAAGTCTTATTTAATTATACCTACTTTTTATGAAATTGTCTAATTGGATTCTTATAAGTATTAGAAAAAGAGACCGTTTCAATCCTATAAGTATCTAGAACATCCCACTTTAGGTCATATCCTATTCCTTCTCCGTCTGAAACGTCAATATACCCTTGATCCATAGTAATTTCAGGTTCTATAATATCTGTCTCCCAATACCGTGTGGAAGCCGATATATCCCCTGGCAAAGTAAATTGAGGCAAGCTTGCAAGAGCAATATTGTGTGCTCGACCTATTCCCGCCTCAAGCATTCCTCCACACCAAACCGCAATGTTATGCTTCTGGCAGAGGTCATGGATTCTTATAGCTTCTGTGATTCCTCCAACCCGTCCTATTTTAACATTGATGACCTGACAGCTCCCTAACTCTATAGCAGCCTTTGCATCTGTGAACGATGTGATCCCTTCATCCAGGCAAATAGGAGTACGGATTTCTTTTTGTAAAATAGCATGATCCACCAAATCATCTTGCCGCAGTGGTTGCTCGATCATCATAAGATTAAACTGGTCGAATTGTTTTATGAGTTCGATATCTTCTAACGTATAAGCAGAATTCGCGTCGACCATTATGGGGAGTATCGGGAAAGCCTTTCTTACTTCTTTCAGCATTTCAACATCCCAACCCGGCTTTACTTTTAACTTCACTCTTTTATAACCAGCAGAAACATTTTTTTTAATGATTTGGATCAGCTTTTCCAAACTTGGTTGAATCCCTATGCTAACTCCAACCTCAATCCTCTTCCTTTTTCCACCCAATATATCCGAAAGAGGCTTTTGTTCTTTTTTGGCATATAGGTCCCATACTGCCCCTTCTAAAGCCGCTTTCGCCATATTATTTTTCTGGACAGCTCCAAAGACATCTACTAGCTCTTTAGGATGTTGCCATTCTCGGCGAAACATAAGAGGAATAAGAAATTGTTCGAGCATATATTTTGTCGTCTCAACGGTTTCTTCCGTGTACCATGGTGTTGTAAAAGCAACCGATTCCCCATAGCCTTTCCGTCCGTTTTGATCTACAACCTCTATGATAAAAAATTCCTTCTCCTGTATCGTACCAAAGCTCGTTTCAAACGGGTGTTTTAGCTCCATTTGTAATCGATGTAGATGTACTTCTTTAATAGAATCACGCACGATGCATTCCTCCTAGCCTCATTATAAAGGAAAGCATAGAAAAGGTGTATCCAAATAGATACACCTTCGACCTTATAAGGATTGAGCGGCCGTAATCAAAGCAAGCTTATAAACATCCTCTTCATTACATCCGCGAGATAGATCATTTACTGGGCTATTTAGTCCTTGAAGAATCGGACCAACTGCATCAAAGTTGCCTAAACGTTGTGCAATCTTGTAGCCAATATTCCCTGCCTCTAAGCTAGGGAAGATAAACACATTTGCATCCCCTTTCAGTACAGAATCGGGAGCTTTCTTTTCTGCTACAGAAGGGACAAAAGCTGCGTCAAACTGAAATTCCCCATCTAAAACAAGATTAGGATTTTGTTGCTTTGCGATGGAAACAGCCTCTGAAACACGTTCTGTTTCCTCTGATTTGGCAGAACCTTTTGTTGAAAAGCTTAGCATTGCTACTTTTGGATCAATATCGAACATCGCTGCTGTATCTGCACTCGCTAGAGCAATCTCTGCTAAGTCTTGGCTGTCAGGAGCAATATTGATGGCACAGTCTGCAAATACGTATTTTTCATCGTCTCGAACCATGATGAATACACCAGACGTCTTTTTAATTCCTTGTTGTGTCTTAATAATTTGCAAAGCTGGTCGCACTGTATCCGCCGTAGAGTGTGTCGCACCACTTACAAGTCCATCCGCTTCATTCATATACACAAGCATCGTGCCGAAATAATTCACATTTAGTAGAATCTCTCTTGCTTGTTCCTCCGTCGCTTTTCCTTTTCGTCTTTCCACAAAGCTAGCAACCACTTTATCGAAATCAGCATATTGTTTCGGATCAATTATTTCAACAGAAGTGACATCTACTCCTAATTCCGAAGCTTTCTGTATTACTTTTTCTTTCTCTCCAATTAATACAGGATTAACAATTCCATCTTTATTCAAGGAACTTGCTGCGCGAAGAATTCTTTCATCCAATGCTTCCGGAAACACAATTCTCTTCGCATTCCCTTTCAATTTTCCTTTCAAACCGGTAAATAAATCTGACATACATAAACCCTCCAAAGTCTGTTCTGTATTATATGATACGCCTTTTTCTTATATAACAAAAGCATAAATTTTGTGAACAATTGAACGTGTTTTTGTCTTTTTCATGACACTTGATTAGACACAAAACCTTCAAAATCGCCTATGTACCTTGTCGCCCAAGCGTTTTGATTCCTTTACTATGTCATTAGCCGGAAGCCTGTCTTGATGATTATCATTCCCTAATTATGTTATATTAAAAACAAGATAACCTAGAAGGAGAGATTCAACATGGCAGAAGCAGTAGAAACCATGGATGGTTGGTATTGTTTACATGATTTACGTACAATCGATTGGTCCTCTTGGAAGCTTGCTTCCGATGAAGAACGCCAATCTGCTTTACAGGAATTTGAGCAGCTTGTTTCAAACTGGGAAGACACGGAAAAGGGCCGTGGAGGAAGCCATGCACTTTATACCGTTGTTGGTCAAAAAGCAGATCTCATTTGGATGGTCCTTCGCCCAACGATGAAAGAGCTACATGAGCTTGAAACAGCGTTTAATAAAAGTAAACTAGCTGAATATACGAAGCCTGTATATTCGTACGTTTCTATCGTAGAACTTTCTAAATATATGGCAAAAGAAGGCGAAAATCCGGAGGAAAACCCAGAAATACAAGCGAGATTGAAGCCTGTCTTACCTAAATGGAACCACATATGTTTCTATCCAATGGACAAGCGACGTCAAGGAGAAGACAACTGGTACAGGCTTCCAATGAAGGATCGCCAAAAGCTTATGTATGAACACGGCATGACTGGACGCAAATATGCAGGTAAAATCCGTCAAATCATTACAGGTTCCATGGGACTTGATGACTGGGAATGGAGCGTAACCCTATTTGCTCACGATGCTTTAGATATTAAACGACTTGTTTATGAAATGAGATTTGATGAAGTAACCGCGCGTTACGGTGAATTTGGACCTTTCTATGTTGGTAACATTTTAAAGAAAGACGAAATCGATACGTACTTCGCTATATAACAGAGCATCACCGAAGCCACTACCTATGAGGTAGTGGCTTTTTTGTTGTTGGGCGCGTTAGGAGCTGGAGCTGGACGAGGCCCAAGGACCCGCAGACCATCCTAGCAAGACTGCCCTTACCTCTATCCGATAACTATTCGGCCTTAGCCTAATTTCCTTTAAGGAAGGTCCATTAAAACCGGGCGCACCGTGCTTTTGTTGTTACAAAAAACGGGTTGTCCTTCTTTTTTTCTACACATATCCCAATATTAATTGCATATATATGGTTGTAGAGGATTGCGAGAGGTAGGAACTTCTCTCAAATCGTCTTTCTTCAAAGAGAGGTGACATCATGGCTGTAGTAGGGCATACAGAGGAAGATGTTAAGTTGTTAGCACGCTTAATGAGAGCGGAAGCGGAAGGAGAAGGGCAGCTAGGTATGCTCATGGTAGGCAACACAGGTGTTAATCGTGTTCGATCGGATTGTTTAGATTTCACAAAGCTAAACTCTATTCGTGACATGGTCTTTCAAAGTCCTGGTGGCTTTGAGGCTACGCAAAAAGGATATTTTTATCAAAGAGCCCGTGACAAGGAAATTGAGCTTGCCCGTAAGGTGATTCAGGGAAATCGGTATCATCCTGCGAGTAATTCCTTATGGTTTTTCAAACCTTCCGGAAGCTGTCCCACACAGTGGTTTAATCAATGGAATTCTGGAAGATACAAGTCACATTGCTTTTATTCACCGACTCAATCAGCATGTCCTAAAGTATTTTAAGTAGAACTTCCAAAACTTGTTCTATTCTTGAATGCTGTGACTACGAATAAGTAAGGGATAGCTTTAAATTCTATGAAGCATCCCTGTTATAAAATAAGAACCTGGAAAGGGGAATGTTTGTATGAGTAATGAGGAAAACCGTAACGTACCACCACAGTATTATCAAGCACCACCAACTGCAGGAAATGGATACACTCCAACACCTCCAGCAACACCAAATCAACCATACTACCCAACTGCCACACCACCTAACTATGGCAATATCCCTGGTGTGCAAGTTCCACCCGTGACACCACCTGCTACAGTACCGGGATTACTCCCAATTGAGGAATCCTATATTGAGAACATCCTGCGTTTAAACAAAGGAAAACCAGCCATCGTTTACGCATCTTTCGATAATAACTCCAAGGTGTTTACTGGCATCATTGAGGCGGCAGGCAGAGACCATCTAATACTTAGTGATCCGGAAACAGAAAATCGCTTTTTAATCCCAATGATTTATTTGGATTACGTAACGTTTGATGAGGAAATTCTTTATGAATATCCTTATGCTGCCGCTCCAGGAAATCAGATGGCGACATACCCACCGAGATAAAAATCAAAAGCGGAAGCGTCCAGATAGCTGAACTTGAAGCTGGACGTGGCGTCCTGTAAAAAACTCAATGTGTAAAAAAGCCCTTGCCGCTCATTTGCAGCAAGGGCTCCTTATTCTTTTTAAGGAGGCTAATTATGAAAGATCCTTATAAAAAATTTGCTAGTCTCCAATTATTCATGACCGTACTTTCTGTCGTGTTTGGAGGCTTTGCTATTGCAAAGGGGTACTATGTGCTCGTCTTTCTAGCACTCATCACATTGTCCTTAAGCTTTGTTTTTGAAGGCATTATCGATTGGAAAAAACAACGAATCCCTCTATTTCTTCTTCAAATGATTCGAGCATTAATTATTGTAACTTTTGCCTTTTACCTGTATTTTAGAATAGCTTAGTGACGGCGATCCCAAGTATGACCCACCCAGCCAAGAACGCCACTCCGCCTAATGGAGTAATCATGGCTAGTGCTTTTATGCCTGTTGAAGCATAGATATAAAGACTCCCCGAAAATAAGATAATTCCAATAAAGAATAACCAACCAGCTGTGGTTAAGTTAGAAATTTGGGTTTTCATCATGAATAAACCAGTCACGAACAAGGCCATCGTATGGAACATTTGGTACGTGACTGCTTTTTCCCATGTTTTCAGCATTTTTTCGGACAGTTTCCCCTCTAACCCATGGGCACCAAATGCGCCTAAAGCTACAGCCAAAAAGCCGTTGATGACAGCCAATAAGAAAAATAATTTCATCTGTACATTCACCCTCTGTTAAAAATCAAAAATAGAATCTCCGTTTGCATCTTCATCTTTCAGTCGTTCTGTATTTAAGGGTTGAATCCCTTTTGGTTCCGTTTGTGTGGGCATGGCAGGTATAGATGGCTGGGTTGCAGCTTGATCTTCTTGATCATCAAGTAGAAGATCTGCCAGCAATCGGACAGCACGAACATGCTCTCTTACCTTACCTGATTGGTTTTTATGTTGAAGGGCTTTTTGAATTTCCGCCTCCATCTTCTGTAATACGGATTCATCTTGGATAGTCAATTATAATTCCTCCTTCTAACACTTTCATGGTAAGTATAACATGATTGTACGAGAACTTCCCTTTTTGCATTTAAAAAACTCACTAACCGAATCAGTAGTGAGTTTTATTCATTATATTATGTAATTCTTTACTTCCGGGACAGTGGTAGCTTTAAGTTAAGGGCAAATTCAGAGCACAGGTATTTTTGACATAACTCGGCATAGTACACCCTATAATCATTCTTAACAAGTATGATTATAAGTTCTTTGCTCTAGTTTGTAATTCTCGTACATCCACTTGATAAATTCTAATTCCTTTTCTTGGAGTTCACGACATAGTTGTTGTTCAAATTCTTCTAAAAAGCTTGAAAAATCCATCACCGTATAATTCCCCCTAAGCACCAATGTAAACGCTTACCCCGATATATCCCTATGAAGTCATAGAGTTCTTCTCTATTATCATTCTAACTGCACTAGTTTCAATTATTCAACAAAAATCTGAAAAAAGTATGAAAATCCTGCAAAATACCCGTGTTATTTGTCCTATTTTCTAGATGATAACGCCACTCTACGTATAGTCTTTTATGTAGTCTAGGGTACAAGTACCCGTTGCTCTTTTTGGTTAAACCTATTTCTTCTAGTTTTTTAAATTTTTATAGAAAAAGAGAACGCAGCCACGTTCTCTTTTTCCCTTCCTATTTTTGCTCATATAATTCACGTCCATTTTCTCGTGCAGCTCTTTTGCGAATTCGTTCATTAAAGAGCGTCCGTATTCCTGACGTCGTTCCTTCCACCACTGGTTGGAAAGAGGCAACAATCCATCCACTACTTAACAACCAGACAATCGCAATGGAAATGACAGCAAGACCTAAGATATCCAATATATGATTTACGCTAAACCAATCAGCCTCTCTAAAGTATTGGATAAAAAAGCCGTGTAACAAATAAACATAAATCGTCTTTTGACCAATTGCCGTATATCTAAACGATGTGTTCGGAATCCACGCGAGTACACTAAAGGACATAAGGACGGCTACACCATATACTCCTATTCTCGCTAATCCTCCTATACTTTCTGCATCTAAATTAGAATAGGATTTGGATCCTAATAGCCAATCTGTTGAGAAGTCTGGAGTTAAATAGATAACAAGTGCGATTGTTAGTAAGACAAGAACCGATGCATATTTTGTTCCTTTCCGTTTCAACATGGAAAGGTGTTCTTGGTTCAGATAATAGCCAATTAAGAAAAACGGAAAAAACACAAACGTTCTAGACAGACTAAAATAGTGCCCAAAAACATCTAGATAACCAATTCCAATCCCTAAGGCTAACGCTATAGGAAGCCCCATTTTACCATCCAATTTTTTATAGAAGATCAATAGAATATGCCAGCAAAACAAGCTGATTAAAAACCATAACGCCCAATGTGGATAGAAAATAGGTTCTACCCAATTCTCTCTTCCAATTGAATAGTAATAAACAGTATAAATCATTTGGAATAGTAAATAAGGTACGATTAATTTCTTCGCTAATTTTTTCAAATATCCTGACTTACTAGAGCCTTTTGCAAAAAATCCGGAAAGCATGATGAATAATGGCATATGGAAGGTATAAATCCACTGGTATAACACATGGACCGTCGTTGATTCAGAAGTAAATGGCTGAATGACATGACCAAAGACGACCAGAGTAATCAGGAGGACCTTCGCGTTGTCCAAATACGCATTTCGTTGCATAAGATACTCAGTCCTTTTCTTATAGTCGTAAATTTCATCCTGTTCTTGTGATATATATTCGAATCCGCTTCCTCATTTTTTTGCGGTTGTTACTACTTTGTTACCTTATTTAAATAACTCGCAACAATTGTAATTTTCATTTTCTTGGACGAGACCTCTCATCAGGATATTCATTAAATATGCTTTTTATAATGGCTAAATAAAAAATGCCTTCCCTTCTCAGGAAGACATTCTTATTAAGCTTGTTTTCTTGTTTTTTTCGTCGCTGTTGTAGTTTTCTTTCGAGCAGCTGGCTTCTTAGGTTTTGTTGGTTTCGTCTTCTTAGCTCGATCTAAGGAAGCCTCTAAAGCATCCATCAGATTTGTAACATTATCCGGCACAGCTTTATCCTTAGCCGTTGCAGTTTGATTACTGTTCTTCTTCTCTTCAATTAACTCAATTAAGGCTGTTCGGTAATCATCTTTGTATTTTTCTGGATCAAATTCTGTCGTTAACTGATCAATCAGCATCTTAGCTGTGTCTAGTTCCTTAGCCACCGCTTCTGTCTCTGCAGGAACATTAGGCACATCCGCAACGTTTCTAACTTCATCTGGAAAGTGGATGGTCTCGACAACCAATGTGTTTTCATATACCCTAATGACAGCCAGTTGTTCCTTAGAGCGAATCATCATTTTGGCGACACCAATTTTCCCGGTATCCTTTAATGCTGTTCTTAACAGGGTATAGGCTTTCCCGCCTCCCTCATTTGGAGAAAGATAGTAGCTTTTTTCAAAATAAATGGGATCAATTTCTTCTAGCTTTACGAAGTCCACAATCTCAACCGATTTTTCTGTCTGCTCTTTTCGGAGATTTTCCAATTCTTCATCATCCAGCATGACGAATTTATTTTTGGCATACTCGTATGCTTTAACGATTTCTTCTGCCTGCACTTCTCGATCACAAACTGGGCAAACTTTTTCATATTTTATTGGAGACTGGCATTCTTTATGGAGCTGTCTTAACTTGATGTCTTTATCCTCTGTGGCCGCATGAAGCTTGACTGGAATATTCACGAGTCCAAAGCTAATGGTCCCTTTCCACATCGTATGCATATAAGCATTCTCCTTCATTTTTTAGCTTAGTTTGTCTGATTACTATGTTTTTTATGATTAATAATTTCACAACCTGCCAAGACTAAAAGAACAAAAGCGTAGGCGCACAAAAGGGAGATGGACACCTATGATGCAACCAAAGCCTAGTGTAGAGATTCCCGAGGGGGACGATTGGATATATGAAGTAAAGTACGATGGGTTTCGTGCTGCTCTAAAAGTTGGAAAAAGCTCCATTAAGCTAATTAGTCGAAATAATGTAGACTTATCAGCAAATTTTCCGGAAATCATCTCCTATGTCGAGGAGCATATGGAACAGTTAGAAGATTTTCTCCCTTTTGAATTAGATGGCGAGATTGTTATTTTAAATACCATACTGCAATCAAACTTTTACTTGCTCCAACAACGTGGGAGATTTAAAACTGCTGCGAAAATTAAACAGGCTGCTAAAGAACGACCTGCTCACTTTTTAGCCTTTGATTTGCTCACTTTAAAGGGGAAAAGTTTGCTTTCTAAGCCCTTTTCAGAGAGGAAGGAAAAACTTCATGTTTTTCTTATGAAGCTCCTACCTACTTCGTCCATTCTATGGGATCAGCGTCTAGGCTATGTGCAAACCTATTCGAATTCGGATGAGCTCTGGGATATTTTAACCGAGCATAAAGGAGAGGGAGTCGTTGCGAAGCGAATTACCAGCAAATACATAGACGGAAAAAGTCACAGTGACTGGTTTAAAATTAAAAATTGGAGAACCATTCGCGGATTCATCACAAGCTATGACCAAAAAAATGGATACTTTACGTTATCCATTTATGAGAATGAAGCGATACAGCCACTGGGGAAATTTAAGCATGGCATACCCGATCAAGACTTGGATACCTTGAAGCAATTTGTTTCAAAGAATGGGACAAAGAAAGGGGACATATGGCAGTTGCCTCCTGCAATTTGCTGTGATGTTCACTGTCTAGGAGTAAAGGAAGATGACTTGCGAGAACCTGAATTTTATCAGTTCCGATTAGACGTCACTCCAGAAGAATGTACGAAAAAGACTGCGGAAGAAAATCTTGCTATGTTTCCCGAAGATCTTGATTTATCGAAGAAAGAAAAAATATTCTGGCCAGAACCAAGTTTCACTAAACTAGACTTACTTCTATATTTACGAGATATAGCACCATACATGCTTCCCTTTTTAAAAAATAAAGTACTCACATTAATTCGTTGCCCAGACGGGGTGGAAGGGGAGTTTTTTTACCAGAAGCATTTACCATCCTATGCCCCGGACATATTAGCTGGTCCTAAGACAGAGGATGGTATCCTACAAGTTTGCAAGGATGTAGAAGGGCTTTTATATCTCGGTAACCATGGTGCCATGGAATATCACGTTCCTTTTCAACGGATGGGTAAACATTATCCGGACGAAATCGTTTTTGACCTAGATCCTCCATCCGTTGAACAATTTTCTGTCGCTGTGTTTGCAGCACAGCTTCTCAAGGAGCTATTAGACCATCTCCAGTTGAAAGCCTTCGTCAAAACATCTGGAAACAAGGGATTGCAAATCTATATACCGATTCCAGAGAAAAGCCTTACTTATGACGAAACTGCTCAGTTCACGATGGCATTAGCTTTACTACTGGAAAACAAATACTCTGACTTATTTACGACGGAACGATTAAAGAAGAATCGAAAAAACCGTCTGTACATCGATTATATCCAGCACGGAAAAGACAAAACGCTAGTTGCTCCTTATTCCCCGAGAAAAACAGAAGAGGGCACCGTCTCAACACCACTATTTTGGGCGGAAGTCACCGAAGAACTACAGCCGAATCAGTTTACAATTCAAAGTGTAGTACAGAGAGTGAAGGAATTAGGTTGTCCATTTATTACGTATCAGCAAGCTAGAGAGACGCAAGATGTAGAGCTCCTACGTCAATTCACTACATCTAGCTCTAATAAATGAAGAGGATGTCATCCGACATCCTCTTGCCCATTAAAAGGAAATAGCCCAAGTCCCTTCTCTGAATATAGCTTCTGTTTTCCCGTCCTTCGTCACACCATCGATATCTAAGGAAGCAGAACCCATCATGAAATCTTCGTGAACGATGCTATCATTAACACCGTGTTTATCCATTTCTTCTTTAGAGAAGCTTGGACCATTTTCAATGTTCGTTGGATATGCTTTTCCTAGCGCAAGATGGCAGGAAGCATTCTCATCAAACAATGTATTGAAGAAAATGATGTTAGACTGGGAGATTGGGGATTCATTTGGCACAAGTGCCACTTCTCCTAATCGCTTAGCTCCTTCATCGGATTCAAGAAGGGTTTTTAATGTTTCTTCTCCTTGTTCCGCGGAATATTCCACGACAACTCCATCTTTGAAGGTCAGCTTAAAGTTTTCAATTAAATTCCCACCGTAGTTCAACGGTTTTGTACTAGATACTGTTCCATGAACTCCGTATTTATGCGGCATCGTAAAAACTTCTTCAGTTGGCATGTTCGGATTAAATTCTACTCCGTCCACAGATTTCGTTGATCCGCCATGCCAAATGTGGCCTTCTGGCAATTCGATGGTTAAATCTGTGCCTTCTGCTTTATAGATTAGTTTGGTATATTGCTTTTCATTTAAATATTTACGCGCTTTAGCTAAGGTTAGATTATGTTCCTTCCACGCTTGAATCGGATCTTCTAAATCGACACGGGAAATGCTAAAGATATTCTCCCAAAGCTTTTCGACAGCCTCTTCTTCAGGCAAATCTTGAAAGACTTTTTGTGCCCAAGCTCCAGTTGGATAGCCAACGATAGACCAGCAAATTTTATCATTCATAATATAGTCTCGATATTCACTCAAAGCCATTCCTGCTGCTTTGTTGGAAGCAGCAATTCGTGCTGAATCAATCCCTTTTAACAAGTCTGGATTTTGCCCAAAAATAGTTAAAAGGCCATATCCATCCTTCACCATTTCCACTAAGGCATCAGATCTCCATTTTGGAAAGTTCTCAATTACTTCCATCGGAGCATGCTTCATTTTTAAATATGTAAGATTTTCGTCATTCCACTCCAAGTGCACATTTTTAGCACCTACAGCGTATGCTTCTTTTGCAACCAATCGAACAAACTCAGCCGCTTCAACTGGAGCATTTATAATTAAACCTTGACCGTCTTGTAGATTGACTCCTGTACGAATAGCTAACTTTGCATATTTTTCAAGTAATTCCTGTTTTGACATATACTTCCCCTCCTGTTTGTTTTAAGAATATTATTTCATAATCAAGATAAAATTGATAGTCTCATTACTTCCTGAATTCTTGTAACAAAAAACGCCTACCTTTCAATAAGTAGACGTTTCTATCGTTATTCTTCTACACTAACATCCGCCTCTAACTCGAGCTCCACATTCCCCTTAATCGCACGAGAAATCATGCAGGATTCCTCTGCAAGCTTCGTTAGTTTCTTTAGCTTATCTAGCTCTTTATTTGTAGCTCCTTTACTCAATCGAACAGTAGGTCGGTGAATAATTCTTTTATATGTGAACACTCCGTTTGTCACATCAACTTGCCCCTCAGACTTCAAATCCATAAAGCTAAGAGGAAGGCTTGCCCGTTCAATCATGGCGGCAAGGGTAATGATATAGCAAGTTGCCGCAGCCCCTAGGAGCATTTCGTCAGGGTTTGTTCCTTCTCCTGGACCATCCATTTCCGGTGGAATAGATATAGATGTTTGTAGATTTCCAGCAGCTATTTTACCGACACTATTCCGTCCACCTGGCCAGTCTGCTTGCAAGTGAAAATGATGTAATGCCATATACGACGTCCTTTCTTTTATTCAAAAATCGTTAAAACAATCGAACCAACGCTTACTCCGATTAACACGATAAGCCATGCTGGTACTTTCCAAAATTGTAACAAACCAAATAGAAGAAGCGCCAATCCAAAGTCTAAAGCAGTATAATTGAACTCGTAAAGACGGGATCATAAAAGGCCGTAATTAATATTCCGACAACACAAGCATTTACCCCAGTCAGAATGCCTTGAAAGCTTGCTTTTTTTCATAATGTTTGAACTTTTCCCTATTTTTCGTTCTCCCCCATTTGTTATCAAGCTGGATTTTACAGGATTCTTTCATTATTCTCAAGCACTGGTCCTCAAACTTTACATTTGTCATATAGCTTACTGTCAAATAATACGATAAAATAAAAGTAAAATAGAAAAGGGTGGGATGTACGATAGGGTACAATTTACCGAAAGTAAAAGAGGTTCTTGAATTAAAGCGACTAAAACAAAGGAAAGGTTTGCGTCACTATCTTCAGGAGTATCACTTTCATTATGTACATACAGGTTACCCTAGAAAACAGAACATTCTTCGATTATCAGCTACGACACCACATAGAGTGACGAGTCCTAAAGTGAAGCGAATTGTTTACAATTCAGCGGATTAAATTAAATGAACCTAGATATTTCCTTATCTAGGTTCATTTTTTATTTACTTAATGAGCATTTTCTTTTTCTTGTTCCGTATTCTCGTGATCTTCCTCTTCGTCTTTTTTACCAGATAAGAACCAGCCAGCTAACGCTATGGTAACAAGTACACCATAAAAGATTAGCTTCCAAGCGGTTGAATGGGCAAAATCATGAGGTAAGACATGCACAGCATCATGCGCTAATACACTTATGACAAGCTTCACCCCTACCCATCCTACAATCACAAATGCAGCGACTTCTAAACCAGGTCGAGAGTGAAGAAGCTTCACAAAAACATTAGCGGCAAATCGCATAATGATTAAACCAATCATTCCACCCGCTAAAACAACGGCAAACTGAGCCCCATCTAAGCTTCCTACACTTGGAAAATTTGTCTCTGGAAGCGTTACGGCTAAAGCGACTGCTGCCAGGATGGAATCTACAGCAAATGCTAAGTCCGCTAATTCTACTTTCAATACTGTTGTCCAAAACCCACTCCCCTGTTTTTCTTTAACCTTTTCCTCGTCCTTTGATTTCCCTTTCTTCCAATAACTGTAGAGATTCTTAATCGAGATAAATAATAGGTATGCTGCTCCAAGTGCTTGGACTTGCCAAACATCTACTAGGAAGGAAATAACGAATAGAGATCCAAACCTTAAAACAAAGGCTCCTAATAAGCCATAAAATAATGCTTTTTTCCTTTGTTCATCCGGTAAATGCTTAACCATAATAGCGAGAACCAATGCGTTATCAGCTGCTAAAATTCCTTCTAGCGCCACTAACACGATTAAGACCCAACCATATTCAATCAATAATTGTGCTTCCAATTCCAACATCCCCTTCTATATACAAAAAAATGACCTCCACCGAATTGGTAAAGGCCATCAAAAAAAGACCCTTACCCACGGTGGGTAAAGGTCTCGCTAACAACGTTCGTTGCCAATTAAGCCGGAGATAAATATCTCGAAATGACGACTTAAATTGTATAGCTACTCCCCTTTAGGAATATTACTTAGTATCATCATAATCCCAGATGTGTGCATAGTCAAGATTTTTACCTCTCACACCTTTACCTTTCTTCGGGCTTACGATGGTATGATTCCCATCTTACCATTTTCTCAAACCTGAAATTAGTTAGCCTTCCATAATGGCTTGAACACGACGATTTACTTCCTCTTTCAACTGCTCAAGTAATGCTTGGCTTTCCTCACGAGACTGACTAGAAACACCAAAATAATATTTAATTTTCGGCTCCGTACCCGACGGTCTTAGGCATACCCAACTGTTCTTATCCAACAAAAACTTAAGAACATTTTCGTTTGGTAATTCAATCGTCTCTTTTTCACCAGATTCCAGATCCGTTCTTTCCGATGTATTGTAATCTTCCATTTGATTTACTTGTAAACCGGCAATTTCTCGGAACGGTTGAAGGCGAACTTGCTCCATGATCTTCGCAATCATTTCGGCTCCGTCTTTCCCTTTTAACGTTAAAGAAATCATGTCTTCAAAATAATAACCATGGCGTTCATATAATTCTTCTAAAGCTTCTAGAAGTGTTTTCCCTTTACTCTTCCAATACTCTGCTATTTCACAGGCCACCACGGCAGCTTGAACAGCATCTTTATCTCGAACAAAATCTCCCATTAAATATCCGTAGCTTTCTTCAAATCCGAATAAATACGTTTCGCCGGTCGTTTCGAATTCCTTAATCTTTTCTCCGATAAACTTAAAACCAGTTAACGTATCAATTGTCTCCACACCGTAGTGGTTAGCGATCGTACGCCCCATCTCTGTCGTTACGATTGTTTTAATGAGACGTCCTTTTTCTTTTTCATCACTAGTAGAGTTAGCAAGAACATAATCTAGCATTAGCGTTCCAAGTTGATTACCTGTTAGCACTTGGTAAGAACCAGCTGCATTTTTCACAGCTACTCCTAAACGGTCTGCATCCGGATCTGTTCCAATTAATACATCCGCCCCGTAATCTGAGCCTTGTTCAATCGCAATGGTAAAGGCTTGATGCTCTTCCGGATTAGGGGATTGGACCGTAGAAAACTCCGGATCAGGCTGGGCTTGTTCTTTTACAACATGGATATGTTCAAAGCCGATTTGCTTTAAACCTCTTAACACAAGATCATGTGATGTGCCGTGTAATGGTGTAAAGACGATTCGCAGTTCTTTTTTCTGCCCTAATTCAGAAGCGTTCCATTTAGATAGTTGTTTTACCTGCTCTAAATAAGCCTTGTCCACTTCTTCCCCGATCCATGTAAGCAATTTCTTTTCCTCAAGGGACTGCTCCGTTACATATGGAACCGTTAGTTCATTTTCTATTGCATTTACTTCTGCAATGACTTGCTCGGCTTGCGCGGGAGGAATTTGCCCTCCATCTTCGTTATAAACCTTGAAACCATTATATTCTGGCGGGTTGTGACTTGCGGTAATCATAACCCCTGCTGCTGCACCAAGGTGGCGTACCGCAAATGATAAAGTTGGGGTCGGATGTAATTCTTCGAATACATACGACTTAATCCCGTGGTTTCCCAATACCTTTGCTGTTTCTAGAGCGAACTCTTTGGACATGTGCCTGGAGTCATAGGAAACGGCAACCCCTTTTTCTTGAGGGTTACTCGTATGCTTCTCTAGGTAATTGGCCAGTCCTTCGACAGCTTTTCGAATTGTATATACATTCATCCGGTTCGTTCCAGGACCAAGCATTCCTCTCATCCCGCCTGTTCCGAACGTTAAATTTTTATAAAAAGCATCTTCTAAATCTTTATCCGATTTTTTCAAGTCCTGAAGCTTTTCTTTTAACTTTTTATCGAGTGCTTCATATGAATCCCATTTTTGATATGTAGCTTGCCAAGTCATAAAGCTCCTCCTTTATTTTTTCAGCAATTCCAAACAAATTCTACCACATTCTGCAATTTGCTTCTATCGTTTCTCTAAGAGAAGCTACTCATTCTTCGTTTACTCATCTACTTTATAGGATAAAATGAAAAAGTGACTCTTTAAATCTGTATCATTTACGTTTTTCTTTCTATATAATATAGATATTACATAGATGATATCCATGAACTATTGATAGTAAGGTTGTGATTATTTGGCCAGTAAAAAGTGGTTTCAGACACTTGTAGCTTTTATCCTAATCTTTATTTTGATTTTCTTAATCGAGCAGACAAAATTTATTTTTGAACCAGTAGGCTCCTATCTTACAGCTATAGCTGTCCCATTCATTGGGGCAGGACTGTTATATTATATTACTCTACCTTTAGTGACCTTTTTAGAAAAATATAAGTTTCCTAGGATTGCTAGTATTTTAGTTACATTCCTATTGTTAATGTTCGTTGTATTTCTATTCTTTAACTACGTTATCCCTATTGCACAACAACAATTTGAACGTCTTGTTGGCAACATCCCTGATATAGCGGATGGGATTGAGGAGATTATCGTTTATTGGCAGGACAACCAAAATATTATTCCACCACAAGTCGAAAGCATGATTGATCGGGTAACGAATAACTTAGATAACCATTTAGAAAACTTTGCGACGTTTATTATCAATTTTATCGGCCAGCTATTTGGATTTGTCTTTTCATTCGTGCTTATCCCTTTCTTCTGGTTCTTTATGTTAAAGGATGGCGACAAGCTCGTACCCTTTATCAGCAAGTTTCTTAGCAAGCCAAAAGCAGCAAGTTTTATGGAGCTTATGGCAAGAGTTAATCATACTCTATCTTCCTTTATTCAAGGCCAGGTTATCGTAAGTGTTTGCGTTGGGTTTATGCTATACATTGGATACGTTATTATTGACCTTGATTATGCCTTAACATTGGCACTGTTTGGTCTTGTGATGAACTTAATCCCTTTTGTTGGTCCATTTATTTCAGCCGTTCCAGCTGTTATTATCGGCTTCTTCCAAGAACCAATGGTGGCCGTATATGTGATTATCGTAATGGTTGTTGCCCAACAGATAGAGAGTAATTTTATTTCCCCAAATGTAATGGGCAGAGTACTACAGCTTCATCCACTAACGATTATTACTCTTATCCTGGCTGCTGGAAGTATTGCTGGCTTCTTCGGGTTACTGTTCATTATTCCTGCTTATGCCGTTCTGAAAACGATTGTTAGTCATTTCTATCATGAGTGGAGAAGAAAACAGCCTGAAGGGGAAAAGGAAATCTTTTAAATTAAATAAGAAAAGTGCAGGGCACCCAGCCTTCACCTATCTTGTGCATAGTTGATAGAAATTGCGACATAACTCTAATTAAAAATTTATTGAAAGAATAATGAAGTGAAGCTTGATGCCGCGCTTCGGCAGAATACTCCGCTTTCCGCGGAAAGCGACTGCCCGCAACGGAGATCAACATCGTATCCATAATCGAGCAGTTATTCAAACCGATGGTTTTTTTGTAACTTTTCTTACGTCGCAGTTTATATCAACTGCGAGGATTTAAAGTAACAATACTTACTTAAAGAGCCCTTTCAAACAGAAAATCACCTAGGATTTCAATCCTAGGTGATTTATTGGTTTATTATTCTCCTGTAACTGCCTTAATTTCTTCTAGAAGTTTGTCAAGAATAGCTCCATCTACCGTAGATACTTCTTTTTTATAGTAATCTCTTACAGGTAGTGCAAGCTCTTTGAACGCCGCGCGTTGTTCTTCTGTTAACTCAACCACTTCTGTTGGATGTTCTTCATTGTTTTTAATTTTTTCTAACCATTCTTCGTTCTGTGTTTTTTGTTCTTCGAATACCCAATCTTGCATTTCTTGTACAGTTTCGTCTACTAATTTTTTCACGTTTTCTGGTAATCCATTGTACCATTCTGTGTTTACCGTTGTCATTGCCACGTAGTTATTGTGGTTTGAAATAGTCATATGAGATTGTACTTCGTTGAAAGAAGCATCCCCAATAAAGAAGATTGGGTTTTCTTGACCTTCAACTGTTCCACGGTCTAAAGCCGTATAAAGCTCACTCCAGCTCATCGGAGTTGGCTCTGCACCATACGCTTCATATGATTTAATAATCAATGGAGAGGTTTGTGTTCTCATTTTGAAATTTTCAAAGTCTGCTGGCTCCTGTAATGGAGAGCTAGAAGTCCATTGCATTGCACCTTCTGTCCAGAAAGAAAGTGGTGTAATGCTATATTCTTCATATCTTGCTACTAAGTCTTCATTTAATGCTTTACTTGTGTTTAAGATTTCTTGCGTTTTTTCTACACTATCTGGGAACAAGAAGTGTAAAGCGAAAATTTGTCCTTCTTTAACCATGTTCCCTGTAAAACCAGGAGACATAACAGCCATTTCTACTCCACCATTTTGTAGAAGCTCTACTTGGTCCGTTTCGCTACCTAGTCCACCATACTCATATGGTTCGATCGTAATCTTACCATCTGATTTCTCACTCATACGTTTTGCAAACTCCGCTGCATATTCATATTGCACTTGGCCTTTAACTTCCTCCGTTACGAAGCGCCATGTTTGTGCCTCTATGTCTGAACTCGCTTCTGAACCTTCAGAACCTGAATCTGATCCGTCAGAACCACTTTCACCAGTCGTGTCATCACCACCACAAGCAACTAACAAGAAGCTAAGTGTTAAGATTGATAGTAAACCAAATAAATATTTTTTCTTAAAAATAGTAATTACCCCCTAAGATTATTTAAATATATGTCATCTCACTCAGTTACGGTAAAATGTACCGGTAAGCGAGTGAAATTTCTGGAACAAATATTAGTAATATCGCGACACCAACCAACATGACAATATACGGTGGTGTTGAACGAATTACATCTAAATACGATTTTTCAAAGACGGCACTGGCCGTAAATATATCAACACCGAATGGCGGTGTTGCAGAACCTAGAGCAGCCTGGAATGTAATGATTACCCCTAGGTGTACCGGATCAACGCCAGCATTAATTGCTACTGGATAGAAAATCGGTGTTAATACGAGAATAACAACAATAGGATCAACAAACATACAGCCGACAAAGAAGAAAATTGTGACCATAAATAAAACAAATATGGCACTTGGATCTGGCCCCAATACTGCTTCCGTTACCGTTTGTGGGATTCTCGCAAAAGAAATGACCCACGTAAAGGCTTGACCAGCTGAAACTAAGACGAAGACGGCTGATGTTACCAACCCTGTCGATAACGCCACTCTTGGTATTTCATTTAGTTTAATAGATCGATAAACGATAACCTCTAAGATAAAAGCATATAACACAGAAATCCCTGCTGCCTCCGTTGCACTAAAAATACCAGCGTAAATACCGCCAACAACGATTATAGGAAATCCAAGAGGCAGAAGCGCTTTCCCTGTCGTTCTAAATCTTTCTTTCCAAGGCACTTTATCTGCTAAAGGTATATTTTCTTTTTTTGCGTAAAGAATACTAAAGGTGGCGAATGCAAAGAAGACGATTATCCCTGGCAATATTCCTGCCATGAATAAATCTCCAACAGAAGTATTCGAAACGAGCGCGTACATAATCATTCCGATACTTGGTGGAATTAACAGCGCAATATCACTAGAATTAATGATGAGCGCTATAGCACTAGAATCCTTGTATCCTGCTTTTAATAGTCTCTCTCGCATAGGCTTACCTACCGCAACAACCGTCGCTTGTGTGGAACCAGAAATGGCACCGAAAAGTGTACAAGTTGCAGCTGTTGTAATGGCATACCCACCACGTAGATGACCAACAAAAGCTCCGACGAAGTCTAACAAACGATTAGACGTTTTACCGGTGGTCATAATGTCAGCTGCCAAGATAAACAAAGGAACAGCTAACAGCACATAGGATTCTATACCAGTTTGCAGTTGTTGCATCATTAACATAGGATCCAAGTTCGGGAAAAAGAACCATAACACAACTAAGGGTCCTACGATTAATGGAATCATCATCGGAAAATTCAATAGTAGTAAGACTACCATTATGGACATTAATAGAGCTACCATTAAGTTTTTCCTCTCTCCATATATTTAATAGTTATACAAAAGATTGATCTTCGAGATTTTCATTTTCGTTGTAATCCTTCAGATCTGTACCCAAGTAAATATCCTTTTCCTTAATATTCACCCACATGTTTCTCAAGTATTGAATACCTCCCATAAATAAACCAATTGGGATAAAGATAGTTATATAGATAGCCGGTAACTGTAACGATGACGTTACCGTACCTCTTTCATGTACTTGGAGAACATAAAGGGATGAATAGTAGGCTAGTACAAACATTACTATGGCAGTAAAAGCGGGGATGAATATAGCAATTGCCTTTCTTACTTTAAAAGGCGCCATATCAAAAAATGCTGACATACTTATATGTCGACCTTTTCTCGCGGCATAACTGATACCCATAAAGGTTGCGATCACAATAGCGAATTTACTCAACTCTTGCGAAAAGGTCCAACTAGATCCCGTTATGGCACGACTTAACACATTTCCGATCACCATAACTGCAATGAGAAGTATGGAGTAACTAAGTATAAATTCCTCCAACTTCAATATGAATTTATCTATTGCTCTTAGTATTTTCAACCTAGTTTCCTCCTCGATTTAGGTCGATACAAGCCCAGGAGTCATTAAGACAAGACTAATGTTACAGAAATATTTCATGAACCTCAAACTGTCTAAATTTTTATATATTCGGATAATTCCATGAATCTGGGAATCTGATTGGCATACCTCCTTCATCTCTTTATATGGGCTAAAATCCTCCCGATAAGTTATATATACTCCAAATTCACACCTCCTAAACCTGATTTTTCCTCATCTTGAAGATTTTTGGGTCTATTTATCTATTGAAATTAAGGAAATCTATAACAAAAAAGCATGGGTCCAATCTGGAACCATGCAATTTACTTATATGTATGAGGGATGTCTAATTTTTTATGACATAATCAGCTAATTCTATTGGATTTTCCTTATTTAGATAGTAGTCTTCAGCTGACCAATAGCGTTTCTCAAATAATTCCTTCTTTTGTTGTGTATAAGATGATTCCCTTTTAAAACGAGTTTTTCTGGGACAATCCAGGAAAATCATAAAGTCAAAAAAAGACTTCCATTCCTTCCTTTGCAGAAAAACTCCTTCTACCAGAATGATAGATTTCTTTGCAATATGTACCTCTTTCCATTTTAATGAGTCATCATCTTGATAAAATGGAAGTTTTAATGAAGATTTACTCTTAAGAAAGGACAGCAGGTTTTCTTTTATCCAATCCACATCCCATTGGAGAAAATAATATTCTTCCCATTGCGCTCTTCCCGTCTCATATCTTTTGTGTCTAAGTATAATGTGATCATCGATATGGAAAACGATAATATTTTGCCCACTTTCTTCTATATAATTGTTGAATCCTTTTCCCAAATGTGGACTTTCCAGATCTACTCAAACCGTCTAATCCAACAACAAAACGGTCGGTATGAGTGGATTCTCGTTGAATTGTTGCTACGAGTTCTTCTATCATGCTATTCTCCCAACTTATATACAATCGAATCTCCAACAACTTTATATCCGATTTTTTGATAGATACGGTTAGAAGTCGGGTTAGCTTGATCCGTATATAACGCACAGAACCGATGTCCTTCCTCCAACAATTTTTGAGAAAGAGCTGCTACACAAGCAGACGCGTAGCCTTTTCGTTTCTGTTCATCAGGCGTATATACAGCATTAATCGTCGTTCCATTTTTGGTTTTTCTAGATTGATTCGCCATCGATACTGGCTTTCCATTCACTTCCCATACGTATATGGAGCGATTTTCTAAAAATTGATTCACAAGTGATTCTGCTCGGTCTTGGAGGCTAGGTTCATTAGCTTCTTTTCCGAATTGTTTTATCCATTGGACTAACAAGTCGTTATGTTCTTGTCCTGCAATACAGAGATTTCCTTGTGCTCTGTCGGCATTCTCCACTTTATCCAATTGATAAATTAGTTGTTCCATATGTACAGTGGCCTTACGATTCGTTGTTTGTTCCCAACCCCTTACAAAGGTATCCGCAACTCTTCGAGGTCCAATTATGCCTGGAAGTGCAAGTTTTTGCTCCGTTATACTTCTTATTATGGCAAGACAAACATCTCCCTCCACATCGATATCTGGAAGAACAAAATCATGTGGTGGTGTTTGCAGAAAGCCATAGACATACTGTTGCCCTTTCCTAACCAGTCCCATTACAAGATGTTCGCTAGGCATATCCTTCTCTCTTTCTAAAATACCTAGCATAAGATTGTTACAGGATTCTTTTCGTAAGAGCAATGGTTCGATTTGCTTGGAAAATTCTTTAATATCCTTTGTATAGATTACTCTCATAGGATCACTCTCTTTCTTCCCTATATTATAGTCTTACCCCATGTAAATGAGAAGGACAGAAGTACGATGATTTGACTTCTTTTTATCAATTTTCTAAGGTTGACATAGAGGTGATAAAAAGATGAATAAGAATGAAATCGAAGCAAGAATTAGGGAAATAAAGTCAGATTATATTCGAATCCAAGCGGACCTCGAAAAAATGGGGAATATTGGTGGCAATACAGAACGCGGTGAACAGCAATTAGCTGCCCTAGAAAAAGAGCTTGCTGAATTAAATAAAAAGCTAGATGAGTTTGACTGAACTAAAGATCCCCTTCTATGTGAGGGGATCTTCTTTATTAATATTCTGGTCTCGTTGTTCCTCCAGTTTAGCTAATATTTTTTGATACTCCTTACTTGGTGGTGTCAAACTAACGACGATGTCACCAGCCGTAGCCTTTGGATTAGATTCATTCGTAAGAAAATCCATTTCACCGGAGCTTTTTAGAATAAATAACACGGTTGTATCCTGCCCGCGTTCATCTAAATATTGGTTATAGGAGTACTGATCTGTGATCGTCGTTTTACGGAATACATATCCGGATTCAATACGAGTACAAAGGCTTTCTAGAGAGGAGCGGTCTGAAAATAGGAGCCTTCCGCCAATCGTATTCACTAAATCCTTTACGTCCTCTTCATCATCGAGCTGAACAGGCAATTTAAAGACGTTACTTCGGCCAAATTCTGGTACAAACGTCGTACATACCAATGCATTGTAGGAGTCAAAATCCGAAGCAGAGATTAAGTAATCGTATGGAGTCATATCTAGACGATACTCGGTTTGTTCTGAAAGTATTTCACCGTGGTAAACATGTATCCCTGCATTTCTAGCAATACCAAGCCGGTCCCATGAACTGTCCACGATAATAGATGGAATCTCTAAATCATCAAAAGTTTCAGCAAGAGTTTTCGTAAATGGATTGCTTCCAACTATTAATACTCCAGGCTGGTCGTCTGCAGCTAGATTCAACTTTCTTGCCAACCAACCGATAGAAAAACCGTGTGTACAAACCGTAAAGAATACTAATGCAAACGTCAGAGATGTAATAATAGAAGCATCCTCATACCCTTCTTTATACAAAACGGTTGCAAAATAACCAGAAACCGTTAGCGCCACAATACCACGTGGTGCAATCCAGCCTACAAGAAACTTTTCAGCGGTAGACAAGTCGGTCCCAATCGTAGACAGGAAAATGGATAATGGGCGTACGATAAACAACATGAGCAGAACAAATCCAATGATTTCTATATTAAATACTTCCATGAGCGTCTCTCTCGTCAAAGAAGCAGTCAGCATAACAAAAATAGCCGATATTAATAAAATGGATAAATTTTCTTTAAAGTGGCGCATATCCTGGATAGAAGAAATCCCCATATTAGCTAGCGTCATCCCCATCGCTGTGACCGCTAATAACCCTGTTTCATGCGTGACTTCATCCGCAATAGTGAAACAAGCGATAACGGCTGTAAACACAACTGGTGACTTTAAAAATTCAGGAATATAGCCGTGTTCAAACATCCAACCAATTCCTTTTCCACAGATAATCCCGATTGCTACTGCAAAAAGAGAGGCTAAACAGAAGATTAATAATGAGCTAATATGTTTGCCATCTCCTGCAAAAAATACGATTACCTCTAAGGCGAATACAGCTAGTAACGCCCCAAGCGGATCTACGATAATCCCTTCCCATTTTAAAATTTTTGCCGGTCTCGGCTTCAGTTTTGACTGTCTAAGCAACGGTAAAATCACCGTTGGACCTGTAACAATAAATAAAGCACCGATAACAAAGGAGACTGTCAAAGATAGCCCTGCAACGTAATGGGCCGCTAACGAACCGAGTAACCAGCTAATTCCAGCTCCAACGGTCGCAATTCGAAAGACAGGTTTTCCTAACCCTTTAATATCTTTAATATCTAAATTTAAGCTTCCTTCAAACAAAATGATTGCCACAGCCACAGAAATAATCGGACTATATAAATCACCAAAATCCTGCTCGGGATTAATCAACCCGATTATCGGTCCCGCCAATAGTCCGACTATAGACATCACGACAATAGCTGGCATCCGAAAGCGCCAAGAAAACCATTGCGACCCAATCCCCAATATACCAATTATCATAAACTCTAATAATATAGAGTGAATCATCATTTATCCTCCTCTATTCCCCGATTCGAATAGGATTTGATGGGCAGTCCTCGATAGGAAGACTGCCCATGCCTTTTTTGGAAAATTTTTATTTTCATAACCTTTCATTTTCTTATTTTTCAAATATGACATTATATTATCCTTTTTTCCCATCCACTAAACATAGATAAAAGACTCTCACTTGTTAGCCAATCTTCTTTAAATGCGATAAACTAATGGTTGTACAAATAAAAAAAGGACGGTTTTTATGATCGCACAAGCAGAAGATCTATTACAACAGTATTATGGCTATACCTCTTTTCGTAAAGGTCAAAAAGCAGTCATTGACCAGCTCCTTCACCAACAAAACACGCTAGCGATTATGCCGACCGGTGGTGGAAAATCCATTTGTTATCAGATACCTGGTCTGATATTAGAAGGAACAGCTATTATTATTTCTCCACTTATTTCTTTAATGAAAGATCAAGTAGATGCCTTACAAGCTCTTGGCATTTCTGCAACCTATATTAATAGCTCGTTAACTACGGAAGAACAACAAAGAAGAATAGAACAAGTAAAAAAAGGGTCTTATCAATTTCTTTATGTAGCTCCAGAAAGATTTGAATCTCAGTCCTTTATTCATACTATAAATTCGATTTCCTTATCTCTTATCGCTTTTGATGAAGCACATTGTATTTCCCAATGGGGACACGATTTCCGTCCTAGCTATCGCTCGATTGTGCCAGCCCTTAAGCAAATTGTGAATTTACCCGTTTTGGCTGCCATGACCGCAACTGCGACGGATGACGTGATGGCGGATATTCAAGACCTTCTGTCCATTTCTTCCGAGAACATTGTAAATACAGGCTTTGCTAGGGAAAATCTATCTTTTCAAGTCATCAAAGGGCAAGACAAAAAAGCGTTCATCTCGCAATATACGGAAGCACGGAAGCTAGAATCCGGCATTATTTATACCGCTACACGAAAACAAACCGATTCCCTTCATGCTTTTCTAGAGAAAAAAGGCTTTCTTGTTGCCAAATACCATGGTGGCCTTTCTGAAACAGTAAGAAAGCAAGAGCAATATGCTTTTATCCAAGACGAAAAAACGATTATGGTCGCCACCAATGCCTTTGGCATGGGGATTGATAAATCGAACGTTCGCTATGTCGTTCACTATGCTTTGCCAATGAATATCGAGTCTTATTATCAGGAAGCTGGTAGAGCAGGAAGAGATGGAGAGCCTAGTGATTGTGTCTTATTGTTTTCCGGTCAAGATATCCAGCTTCAGAAATTTCTAATTGACCAATCTGGCGCTGGTCCCGATAAGAAAAGCCAGGAATACAAAAAATTACAAGCAATGATCAATTACTGCCACACCGAACATTGTTTGCAAGCCTATATATTGGACTATTTCCAGGATGATGCTTCCGGCAAAAACTGTGGTACATGTAGTAACTGTAAGCATCAAGGTAAAAAAGAGGATATGACGAGAGAAGCTCAAATGGTGTTATCTTGTGTCAAACGAATGGGAGAGCGTTTTGGAGCAAGCTTAACAGCCAAAGTGTTGAAAGGTTCTAAGGACAAAAAGGTAAGAGATTTCAATTTGGATAGTCTGTCCACTTATGGCCTTATGTCTTCTTTTACAGAAAAAAATATTACACAAATTATTCATTTTCTCATAGCAGAAAATTTACTTTCCCCTGGGCAAGAACGCTATCCGATTCTTTCTCTTACGAAGGCAGCAGAGCCTGTCTTAAAAGGGGAACAAAAAGTATGGATGCAGCAAATAACCATAAATCCCGTTGCGAATGTTGACTACCAAGCATCTTTATTTGAAGAATTTCGCTTACTTCGAAAACAACTTGCTGAAAGGGATGGCGTACCTCCTTATGTGATATTCTCTGATGCAACGCTAAAGGAAATGACCAGACATTTACCAGACTCGACAGAAAAGCTTTTACAAATTAAAGGGGTAGGCTCAAAGAAAATGGAGCAATACGGGGAAGCCTTTTTACAGACCATCTTGACTTGGAAAGAAGAAAAACCAGATAGAAATCAAGATTCTCCAAGCCATATACAATCCTACACCCTGTTTGAACAAGGCTATGAAATATCTGCAATTGCGAAGTTAAGAAACATTACCGAACAAACGGTTACGAATCATCTGTTTACTTGTTTCAAAGAAGGAATGGAATTAGATTGGACCTTGTTCTTTGATGGAGAGCAAGAAGAAGTAGTTTTACAAATGCGTGAACAGATAGATGAACCGCGGCTTAAGGATATAAAAGAACTTGTTCCGGATGATTATAGCTATACAACCATTAAGGCTGTTCTCACAAAGAATGGGTATATGTAAAATGCCAGGCTGTTATCTCTAAACAGCCTGGCATTCTCTACTTTTTCGGTATAAACTCTTTTTCACGGTCTCTATTTTGACAATCTGAACACATTTTCATTTTTTCTTCTTTACTCGTTAATAGTTTTCCACAGCTACTACATTTCCCATATTCATTAGGGTTCGCTTGGAACCCGGAAAGGTGTGCCTCTGGTCCTATCATTATATAGTCCCTCCTATTAAAACTATTAGCTTTATATAGGAAGTTCCCGGTAAAGAAAATGTTTAAACATTACTCATTGAAATCAAGTGCCCAGGTCCCTTTACGGAAAACCGCTTCTGTTTTTCCATCCTCTGTAACTCCATCGATATCTAATTCTGCAGAACCGATCATAAAGTCAACGTGTGTTAAGCTATCATTTACTCCATGCTTATCCAATTCTTCTTCATTCATATCAGATCCACCTTCTAGATTCGTTGGATACGCCTTACCAAGCGCAATATGGCATGATGCATTCTCATCATAAAGCGTATTATAGAAGATAAGTCCTGATTGAGAAATTGGAGATTCATTAGGTACAAGAGCAACTTCTCCAAGTCTACGAGCTCCCTCATCCGTATCGAGTAAATGCTTCAACGTGTCATACCCTTTTTCAGCTGTAAAATCCACAACTTTCCCATCTTTGAACGTTAAGCTGAATTTATCAATCATATTTCCACCATAAATAAGTGGCATCGTACTAGAAACGGTTCCGTTCACCCCATATTTGTGAGGCATTGTGAATACTTCTTCTGTTGGCATATTTGGATTAAAATCATGACCTTTAGCATTCTTGGCCGAACCGCCTTTCCAAATATGCCCTTCAGGAAGCTCCATCTCAAATTCCGTTCCAGGTGCTTTATAAATAAGTTTTTTATATTTTTTATTATTTAAGAATGCTCTTGCTTTACGCAAAGTCGCATTGTGTTCTTCCCATGCAGCAACCGGATCCGCTTGATCTGCACGAACAATTTTAAAGATCTGTTCCCAAAGACTTTCAACAGCATCCGTTTCTGATTGATCCGGGAATATTTTCTTTGCCCAATCCCCTGTTGGGATGGAGATAAGAGACCAAGGAATAATATCATTCATCGTATATGTACGAAATTCCTTCATCGCCTCTGCACTTGCTTTCGTTGCATTGGCTACTTTTTCCGGGTCAATGTCTTTTAAGAGATCTGGATTAGTAGAACGTATCGCTAATAATGCGGCGCCGTCTTTCGCAAAATCTAATTGCTTATCTACACTCCATTGTGGAACATGGTTTAAAACCTCATCCGGAGCGTGCTGATACTTCAGCAACGTTAATTCATCATCATTCCAATTAACATGAACGTTCTTTGCTCCAAGTTCATAAGCCTTTCTTGCTACAATCTTTGTAAAGTCTACCCCATCAATTGGAGCATTAATCACTAAAGCCTGTCCCTTTTGCAGGTTTACACCTGTACGTAATGCTAACTCTGCGTATTTTTCCATCATCTGTCTTTCTGCCATACTTAACTTCCCTCCGTATATTTGTTACTTCTATCTCTATGCCATGCTCTATTATTTCATAAAATTTCGAATACAACAAAGCATTGCTTCCAAAATAAGTCATATTGACTATTTTTTGAGCTCTTCGACGAGTTGGGAAAGTTCCTCCCAGCGCTCTATAGCCTCTTCTAGCTGCTTTTCAAGCTTGCTTTGTTTTTCATACAGCTCCTGTACCTTTCCAACATCACTTCCTGCCGCCGCAATTTCTTCCCCTAGCCTTTCTATTTCTTGCTCCATTTCTTCAATTCTATCCTCAATACCATCCCACTCTTTTTGCTCATGATAGGAAAGTTTTTTCTTCTTCTTCGGTTTTTCTTCTGGCTTGGCTGGCTTTTTCTCTTCCTTCGCCTTTACTTGTTCTTTTCTATCCTCCAGAAATTCTGAATAATTTCCATAATAGAGGTGGGGTGTTTTTTCTCCTCTTTGGAACACTATCAGTTGATCCACCACACGATCTAAAAAGTAGCGATCGTGAGAAACGGTGATGACAACACCTGGGAACTGCTCTAAATAATCCTCCAGCACTCCTAATGTTTGTGTGTCTAAATCGTTGGTTGGCTCATCTAAGAAGAGAACGTTCGGCTCATTCATCAAAACACGAAGTAAATACAGCCGACGGCGTTCCCCACCAGAAAGTCGGCGGATATACGTGTATTGCTGTGATCTTGGAAAAAGAAATCTTTCCAGCATTTGCTCTGCAGTGATAGTATCTCCTTTCGCCGTATGAATAACCTCTGCAACTTCCTTTATATAGTCAATCATTCGTAAATTTTCATCCACATCCACGTTATTTTGTGTGTAGTAGCCAATTTTCACCGTCTGCCCGACATCAAATGTACCTTCGTCTGGCTCTATATTACCTGCCATCATATTTAGGAGAGTTGTTTTACCACTGCCGTTTGGCCCGATAATACCGATTCTATCTCCCGGTATAAACAAGTGATTAAAATTTTGGATAATGGTATGCCCTTCAAAGGACTTAGACACATCTAAGGCTTCCAGCACTTTCGTTCCTAGTCGAGAAGCCCCCACCTGTACATCAAGACTCTCCTTATTCGTATGAAAGGTTTGGTCCTTCATTTCTTCGATTCGTTGTTTTCTTGCTTTTTGCTTGGTGGAACGAGCTTTTGCTCCTCTTCTAAGCCAGGCTAATTCTCGACGCATCGTATTGGCATGTTTTTGCTCACTTTGCAATTCCTGTTGCTCGCGCTCTGCCTTCTTTTCTAGAAACATTTCATAATTCCCAACATAGGAATACAGTTTCCCGTTTTCCAATTCAAACATGTAATTGGTGATTCGGTTTAGAAAGTATCTTTCATGCGTAACCAGCATAATTGAACCAGAATATTGAGGGAGATAACTTTCTAGCCACTCGACTGTCTCATTATCTAGGTGGTTTGTCGGTTCATCCAACAACAAAAGATCCGCAGGTTGGATTAAAGCTTTTGCTATCGCTACTCTTTTTCTTTGACCACCCGATAGTTCAGCAACTCGTTTATGAAATTCCGTTATTCCTAACTTGGTTAATATCGTTTTCGCCTGTGTGTTTGCGTCCCACGCTTGCAGTTTATCCATCTTTTCTTGTGCGGCTATAAGTTTATTCTGTAAAACTTCGTTGTTCGGCTTGGCCTCAAGGTCTATTAACACTTTTTCATAGTTTCTAAGTGCAACCATCACAGCAGAGTCTCCATAGTATATATGATCCAACACCGTTAATTGATCATCTAAATAAGGCTCTTGTTCTAAATACTCAACCCGAAAATCATTCGCATGATTCAACTGACCATCATCGAAGGATTCGATTCCTGCAATCCCTTTTAAAAGAGTAGATTTTCCTGTTCCATTTACGCCAATCAAGCCAATGCGTTGTTTTTGTTCCAAGGTAAAGGATATATCTTGAAATAATATCTTGTCTCCATAAGATTTCGAAACTTCTTCTACTGATAATAAACTCATGTTTAAGCTCACCCTTTTATTTACTATCTCCTCATTATAGTCGATAGGATAGGAAGATAACACTGAAACGGAAATTTACGACATGGCAACTCATGTGATATAATTACATGAGTTACTTTTTGTAAGTTGGTAATATTTTTCAAAATAGCTGTTTTCGTGTAGTTTATTGCTATTTATATAAATTGCGACATAACGAAAGAGTGATTCTTTTATTTTCTTTAACAAGTTGACTGCCAATCCGGCGAAAATCCTTACGTCGCATTTTATATCAACTATCAACATGTAAAAATCCTACTAGGAAAAGCAAAATCTTTAGAACATAGCCTTACAGAAAAGGCTTACAATACCGATGAAAAAGAAGTATGATAAAAGAACAGGGGGGAGAATTATGAATGAGCTATGTCCGAGATTTGAAAAAGCGATGCAACTGTTTAGTAAACGGTGGGTTGGCCTGATATTATTTGAGCTTCTTGATGGTTCAAAACGATTTTCTGAAATGGAAGCAGAGCTCCCTATTAGTGGCCGGCTTCTATCTGACCGTTTAAAGCTTTTAGAGCAAGAAGAAATCGTCAAAAGGCATATATACTCAGAGTTCCCCGTGCGTATTGAATATCAATTAACGGATAAAGGACGGGCATTGGAGCCTGTTATTAAAGCCATACAAGATTGGTCCCATGATTGGGTTACGGAAAATGAGATTGAAATAGAAACATAAACAGAAAAAACCTACTCAATTTTTTAAATCGAGTAGGTTTTTATTAGAAAGGATTCTTCCCAAACCGACTTTTCTCATTCCAAGGAAAGTTCGTTCCAAAGGAATTCGCCACTTGTTTGGATTGTTTTCTTCTTTCTTTTCTTAAAGCCGCTCTCTCCGGTGCACCTTCATGCAGAAGTTTCTCTTCCTCTGATTCGGGATAAACACTAGGCACCGTGGTTGGTCGCTTATCTTCCCCTATCGCAACCATCGTTAGAAAGGCTGTCGTACAAACTTTTCTATCACCCGTTAACAGATTTTCTGTTACAGCTTTTACAAAAACCTCCATGGACGTATTATGCGTCCACGTTACAAAAGCTTCCAAGCAGATGGTATCTCCTTCTTTAACTGGATGAAGGAAATCAACTGAATCTGTCGACGCGGTTACAACAGGCTTTCTCGCATGTCTCGTTGCCGAAATGGCAGCCACGTCATCGATATGCGCCATGAGTTCCCCACCAAATAACGTTCCATGACCATTTGTATCAGGTGGTAAAACGTGTGAGGTTTTTACCGTTAACGATGCTACACTAGGTTTTGATTCCATCTTGCTAACATTCCTTTCCTATAAGATCGGGGAAATCAAGCGAGATACCGACTCCTTAACCTTGATCCAAGCAGAACGATTTAAGTACTGATTATGAGTGAGCGGAGTAGAATCTTCGATATCCTCTTCAAATTTTTCTACTAATTTTTTGGCAATGTCACTATTGTACAAGAATGCATTCACTTCAAAATTCAGTCGGAAGCTTCGAACATCTATATTTGCTGTTCCAACTGATGCTATTTTTCCATCCACAATAATCGTTTTAGAGTGTAAAAACCCCTTTTCATAAATGTACACGTGCGCCCCGGCATTCAGCTGTTCGCCAATATTTGAATAGGTTGCCCAATAAACAAATGGATGATCCGGTTTATTCGGAATCATAATCTTTACATCAACTCCGGAGAGTGCAGCAATTTTTAAGGCATCTGCTAGGCTATCGTCCGGAATGAAGTAAGGAGTCTGAATATATACATATTCTTTTGCAGACATGATCATTTTGATGTATCCATTTTTGATTTGTTGCCAGTCGGAATCAGGGCCACTTGAGACAACTTGCACCCCAACATCTCCCGCTGCTTCAGCTTCATAATAACGTTCTTTATATTCAATATCATGGCGAGAAGCCTGGTTCCAATCTAAGATAAACCTCGTTTGCATATTGCGTACTGCATCCCCAACAATTTTCAAATGTGTGTCTCTCCAATAACCAAATCTCTTGTTATATCCTAGATATTCATCCCCAATATTAAATCCGCCAATATAGCCAATTTTTCCATCAATGATGGCGAGCTTGCGGTGATTACGGTAGTTGATTTTAAAATTTATTCTTGGGATTAAAGGCGGGAAAAATGCTTCAACCTCCGCACCCGCTTGGCGAATTTTTTTGATAAACCTTCGACTTAGCTCTCTTGAACCCATGTCATCATAGAGTACTCTTACTTCAATTCCCTCTTTCGCCTTCCTACTAAGGGCTTCGGCAATCCGCTGCCCAAGATGGTCATGGCGAATAATATAGTACAATAAATGGATATGATCTTTTGCCTTCTCAATATCTTCTAACAAAGCATGGAATTTCTTTTCCCCATCTGTAAAAATTTCCACCTGATTATCTTGTGTTAAAATCGCGTCATCATTACGAAGATGTAAATAAAATAAATCTTTGTATTCCCTTAGTCTTTCATCTTTTAGAATCAATCGATCCTCTTCTAATGCGCGAAGCTGCGATTGAACGGCCTTCTTCACACCGAGGCGACTCTTTGTATCCCACGTAAATATTCGACGGTTGCTTAACTTTCTTCCAAAAATCAAATAAAGGATAAAGCCCAAAACCGGAATAAATAGTAAAACCATGAGCCAGGCCCATGTTGCACTTGCATCTTTGCGTTCTAAAAAGACAATAGCAAATGCTAAGGCAATGTTAAAAACAATAATAGATCCTAAGAGGTAAGGAATAAACTCCACCCGCTCCCCTCCTTAAGCAACCTTCGAGGTATGTAATATCCTTACTATAGCACAAAGTACATCGTATCATACTCCATCTTTTCTGTAGATGAATTTCTCCTTCTTTCTTTTTTACGAATGAAAAATGGTGATTGTTTCATCCTAAACGTAAAGAGGTGGTGATTTGGATGTCAGAACATCGTACAGTCGCTGGCACAGATATTCATAACGTGAAAGAAAAAAATGCGAACTCCGGTATGAGCTACAATGAAGCGAAGGAGTTCATCGCCCGTACTACCGGTGGACACAACACGAATATATATAGCGATACCAACGTGGAGCAAGTGAAGAAAGAAATCCAAAATAATGAACAAGAAAAAAGATGAGAAGGAAAACCCTTCTCATCTCTTGAAACATGCTTAACTAATAGCCATAGCCACCAATTGGGAAGTTATTACCTGCAATCACTAATAATACGAACAATACCACTAATAGAATGAAACTGTTGTTACCAAACATTCTGAATACCTCCTTAAAATATGGTGTCTATTCTTTTTTAAAACTAGTTAATTAATAACCATAGTCGCCGCCTGTTGGGTAGTTATTACCAACGATAACAAGCAATACGAAGATAACTACTAATAGAATAAAACCATTGTTACCAAACATGATATAAATTCCCTCCTTCCAAATTTATTGTTTTTATTAAAACCGTTTCGTTATCTTATTAAGCCCAGCCGTAGTCGCCGCCAGTAGGATAGTTATTCCCTACAATGACAAGCAATACGAACAATACGACTAATAAAATGAAGCTATTGTTACCAAACATTCGCTATCCCTCCTATTTGGTATTCTTATCTTTCTTTGTGAATCCAGTATTACCAACCGAATCCGTTTCCGCCTGTTGGATAGTTGTTTCCTACGATAACTAACAGTACGAATAACACTACTAATAGAATAAAACTGTTATTTCCAGTAATTCCGTAACTCATCAACTCTCACCTCCAAGCGTGATTTGCAGCATACGGTGAAAATCATTTGGATAGCTTAATAGTCTTTCATTTCCATTTAATGCTTTCCTGTTTATTTCGTTTGTAGTAGGTCGCTAGCACCGAGTGATGCTGTGTCTTACACTACTTACCCTATGTAGAAAGCACCATCGTGGTTGGGGCAAGTGTCCCAGATTCCAATAAAACGGGCGGATGTGCCGTATCCATCCCTAAAATTAAATGCAGTTTCTTCTATAAAAAGGAAAACAGCCAGGTTCTCCCTGACTGTTCTACATCACTTCTTATTAATCATTTTAGAAATCGTGGACTCATTTAACATTCCTTTGTTTTTCGAGATCATTTTTACGAGCATATCTTCCGTGGATTTGTTTACGGGTTTTCCAGCCGTTTTCGACACTTTTTTAATAAGTCTTCGTACAGCCTTTTCGTCACTAAGGTCTGTTTCTTTAAAGGAGTCCGCAATTCCTTTAATACTATTCATGTCTACTCCTGTTTTTTTCTCAATCTTCTTTGAGAACTGATCACTCATACTATCCCTCCTTTTCTATCATCCTATGCATCTAAGGAAAGAAGTGTATGGATATGCGTACAAGATAGGCACCGCGATTACGTGTTTAATTCCGCCTATTTCCCTAAAACCGAGACATTCGTCTAGGTCACGAGAGACATAGACACATATGTTGAAAGTATAACGAAATAAGGAGGTGCTTAGGTATGGCTTGGAACGCAGGCTATGGTGCCTACAACTACGTGGGTAATTGCCAAGGTGGTGGCTTCTTTGGCGGAAACAATGCCTTCACGTTATTAGTTGTGCTTTTTGTTCTATTAGTAATTATTGGCGGAGCATCTTACCCAATGGGGGAGATTGAAGACTAAGTTCTTCATTTATTATAGAAAGGCAAAACAAATGCCCAATCAAAACTTTCAAAACCATCATAGACTGATAGTGTTGCAAGGAGGTGAAGAGCATGAGCTACGCAGGCGGAGTTTTCGGTAACAACGGTTTCGTATTATTGGTTGTTATTTTCGTATTGCTTGTCATCGTTGGTAACAGCTATCCAATGGGTGGAGGATACGGTTACTAATTAGACACTATTAAGAGAAAGATCACCTACTAAAAGGAGGTACAAAGAATGAGCTACGGAGTATTTGGCGACAACAACGGCTTTGTGCTGTTAGTGGTTATCTTCGTACTTCTTGTCATCGTTGGTTCTAACTATCCAATAGCTGGTTATGGCTGGGGTTACTAGGAGCCAAAAGATGATAAGATCATGTTCCATTAAAGGGATATGATTCCTTGAAGTGCAGAGGAAGGGGTTTAGCTCCCTTCCTCTTTTTCATTGTCAAGCTGATTTAATTGCTTTTTCCCTATATAAAATCTAAACTTAGCTTATTCTTTTTTGATCATTATTATAGGAAAAATGAGGGATACGTGATGGAAAACAGAGAAATAAAGATTGGTATTGTATACACGGCTGCCTCGTACATACTTTGGGGTTTTCTCCCGATTTATTGGAAAATGGTCGGATCGGTTTCTGCTGGACAAATATTAGCCCATCGAATTGTATGGGCCTTTGTTTTTATGATGATTCTTCTTATAGCACTTGGAAAAACCCGTGCCTTTCTCGCCGAAATTAAAAGAATTGCTTCAAACAAAAAGACCCTAATCGGCATTACCATTGCATCTGTTGTCATTAGTTTGAATTGGGTCATTTTTATTTGGGCAGTAAATAGTGATCATGTCGTTCAAGCTAGCCTTGGTTATTACATTAATCCACTTGTAAGTATTTTATTAGGAATGATTGTATTAAAGGAAAGTCTCACACGATGGCAGATCCTTTCTTTTATATTAGCTGCCTTTGGTGTCATCTATTTGACGATTAATTTTGGCGTATTCCCTTGGGTATCGATCGTGTTAGCATTGTCCTTTGGCCTATATGGTTTATTGAAAAAGACAGTTGATATAAGTGCCATGTTCGGTTTAACAATTGAAACTCTAATCGTATCCCCACTCGCCGCAATTTACTTAGTCTATGTAGGGATACAAGGCGTTGGTGTACCGTTTACTTTTTCTCCTCTTTTCTTGCTTCTTTTAGCTGGAGGAGTTGCTACCGCCGTTCCTTTACTCCTGTTTGCAAGTGGAGCAAAACGGATTCCACTATCCATGGTTGGATTTTTACAATATTTTGCCCCAACGATTATGTTAATCATCGGTGTATTTAAGTATAATGAACCGTTCACCCATGCTCATCTCATTGCTTTTCTTTTCATTTGGACTGCGCTAGTGATTTATACAGTATCGCGCACGAAATGGTTTAAACGATTAGAAGGAAGCATGTTGGAAAGAAAGAAATCTTATTGATTATTTAGGCTGAAAACTGGTGTGTTTATCTACACATCAGTTTTCTTTTTCTTTCGCTATTTTTTTCTATTGCTACTCCTACTCCAATTCGCTTAAAATGAAGTACTAGGTTTAGTTTCTGACGTTTCCTAAATGGGAATATAGGGAAACCTATTTATAGAATGGAATATGGAAGTGATTAAGATGCGCAGAGTAACCGTCACTTGGATTGTGATCTCCATCCTCATCCTTATCGGAGTATGGTATGTTTGGCAGCTACAATCCCCTTCTTCAGACGCAGAACCAGTCCCAACACCGAAGAACGTCATTACAGAAATAGCAAAAGAATCAAAGAATGAAGAAGCAAATAAAAAAACAGACCCTGCAAATGAAACCGAGCAACCCGAAGAAAAGGACATTGCAGAAGAAATAAAAGAAACGGTAGTCCATGTCGTAGAAAGTGCCATAGGACTGTTTATAAAAAAAGATACAGATATTGTAGCCATAGGCGATTCTCTCACACAAGGTGTTGGAGATACGACAGAAAATGGTGGTTACGTCGGAATTATTGAGAATACATTAAAAAGCACGAATGAAGAAATCGATATAAAAAACTACGGTAAAAGAGGAAATCGCACGGATCAGTTATTAGACCGCCTGAAACAAGAGGAAATTTCCGAATCGATAAAGGGAGCTGAAATTGTTCTCATTACAATCGGGGCAAACGATATTATGAAAATCGTCCGGGAAAACTTCACTAACTTAGAATATAGCCTTTTTGTAGATGAGCAAGTTCGGTATAAGGATCGGTTAAGAAAAATTATGGATACCATGTTGGAGTTAAATCCGGATGCCAAGATTTATTTGATTGGCTTCTATAATCCCTTTTCTCAATATTTCCAAGAGATTGAACAGCTTGATCAAATCATTGACAACTGGAATGCAACTGGTCAAAGTGTAACAGATGAATACGAAACAGTTTCCTTTATTCCTACGTACGACTTATTCGAAAATACAGAGGAAGACCTGTTTTATTCCGATAATTTTCATCCTAACACGAAGGGGTATGAGTTGATGGCCGAACGAGTATTAAAAGCCATTGAACCCGCCATTAAAAAAGAAGACGTTAATCAGGAGGACGGAGATGAGTGATGAATGAATCAACAAAGAGAAAACAGAATTGGAAGCAATGGTTTCTTATATTAGCAGGGATTAACGCCGGAGTTATTTTGCTATTGCTTCTTCTTATTTTTTTACCTCCACTGTCATCAAATCAGCCGCCTAAAGGTGAAAATATCGAAGCGGAGGATGGTGCTGAATTCGTGGTTCGATCTAGTAAAGAAGATTTAAGTCAGCTTATAAATGGGTATTTAGATAAGATGCTGAAAAGTAAAGCGGATGACTTCGAAGTCATATTAGATAAAAATGTGGTCATAACCGGTGCCGTAGAAGCATTCCAATCCAAGATTCCTGTCACGATTGAAATGGAGCCTGTTGTACAAGAAAATGGTGACTTGGTATTAAAACAGGAAAAGATTACACTTGGAAGACTACCACTCCCTAGCAAAAAGATATTATCCTATATTGATAAAGGATACCCAATTCCTGATTGGGTGAAAATTTATCCAAAAAAGGAAAGCATCTACGTAGCCGTTACGGAAATGGATATTAAAAGTAACTTTAAAGTAAAAGTCGAGTCCTTTGATTTAGAGAATGATGATTTACGATTCAAATTTAAAGTACCGAATAAGATATTCGGATTATCTTTTAAATTTTGATCCATAATATTAGAGGGGTACATGTTCTAATTAGTTCCATGTTGATGGAGAAAAATACAAAATGAACAAATGAATAGCATACCAAATGGCATAGATATTGGTATGCTATTTATTCATGGATTTCTTATTGCAACCCGGATATTGATTCCTCTATTTGAAGCAAAAGCAGCCATTTATATGTTTCAAGGACATCTGTTCCGCTATCCATCAAAACTGAAGCTAATATTCTATGAAAATTCACTAAATAAAGTACTGGATGTCCGCTTAGACAGCTGTATGGGTATAATCTTTAAAATAAGGTCCTAGATGTCCACCAAAAGAGCAACAAATGAAAGTCGCCAGTCTTTCTTTATTCACTGCCTGCACTTCCTCTTATTTTACTTTCGCATAAATGCACGTATCTCTTAATTGCTCACCGTCCATGGAGACATCATCATTTTTCACAATACCTTCTAATTCAAAGTCTAGCCGCTCTGGGATTGCGCGGCTTTTCGTATTAAGTCGATCACATCGGATTTCGACTCTTCTAGCACCTAGAGTCTCAAAAGCAAAATTTGTGATGCCCTCTATCGCTTCGGTCATGTACCCTTTTCCACTTTTTCTAGAATCAATCCAATATCCGATCTCAAATTTAGGAACAGACCAATCCATACGGTGAAGACCGGAAGAGCCGACAAACTCTCCACTTTCACGATCAAAGACTAGAAGACGAAGATCTTCCCTTTTTAAAAATTTAATTTGGGACTCTCGTATATTAACTTCTACATCTTCTTCCGTTTGATCCTTGGTCGCAAAAGGGAGCCATTCTTTTAAGTCATCCTTAGATGCCTGTATAGCTTGATAGACTTGTGCACCATCTCCAGGTTGAGGCATTCGAATGTGCAATCGTTCCGTGTCAAATGATGTTGGTACTTCTATTAGTAGTGGATTCATCTTCTAACTCCTTTATCAGTTTTTCTCAACTTGGACCTCCCCTACATCAGCTTTCACTTGAAGCAGCGAATTTCCATTTCCTTGTTCTACATAATAACTTCTTCCAGACGATTTTTGAATACTAGAAAAACCTTCCACAGAAACTCCTCCTACATCACTAGCCAAATCAAAAGTAAAGTTCTTTGGCTCGTTAATAAGGGACACCGAAACCTCACCTACACTGGACTCAATATGCACATCTTCTTCTAGTGCGTTAAGCTCTAAACTTACATCTCCTGTGTCTGATTCAATATGAAAAGCACCCGTACCACCGTTTACTTCAATTTCTCCTACGTCAGAGCTTAATGTACTCGTATCTGCAACCACTTGATCGACTTTGATATCCCCTACATCACTAGTAGCAGTAAATTCCCGAGCTTTAACTTGATGAACATCCACTTCGCCTACATCCGATTCAATGGCTAACGATTCGAACTCTTTATCCGGTAGTTTTATCTCTACAACCGATCCATGGTCACCAAATGAAATATTCGGAAAGGAATACCATGGGGAATCATCTTTATTAAAAACGACTTCAACTACATCTTCCTTTTTATCAATGGAATATTCAATCTGACCCTTTCTTTGTTCACTTGCTCGGATTGATACTTCGATTTCGTCTGAATTACTTCGTTTGACTTTCACTTCGCCTACATCTACTTTTACACTTAAGTGTTGCACATTTTCGGCAGCAAACGACTTAGATTCTGTTATGTCGTGGCTATTCCCTCCAGTAAGGAAGTGGTCTCCAGACGCATATGTCGTTAAAACACCAACTATTCCTAATACAAATACGATAAAAGCTATAAGAGCAACTTTTTTCATGTTAGCGTGCTCCTTTCACAATTTTAATGTTGTATTTCACATATTTTAAAATAAGAAGATACAAGACTTTCCCTACGTAAAGCATGGCGATTCCGAACAACACCCCAAAGCTAGAGATAGTTATCGTTATGAAGAAAGGCTGAAGTAAAGAATCTGTTTGGTGAAAAATAAGTGCCCCAAGCCATACAATGGGAGTAAAAATGAGAGCGATGGATGCTGCCACAAGTCCTACATATGCTGCTGTAATGCCAGCTACAGGTCCAATTACGAAGATGAGATTAAAAAAACTTAAACTAATCGTGGCTAGAATAGCTCGTGAAATATTTTTCACTGATTTGTCTGCTTCTGCTTGTGTAATTCGATATTCCATGAACATGTCTTTCGCAATCACTTTTGGATTCCCTAACTCTGCTGTGATTTCTTCTTCTGTTTTTCCTTCTTGTTCTCCCATTTCAAAGTGCTCTTCAAAATCATATAAGAGCTCATGGCGATCCTGCTCTGGAATTCTTTCAAGTTGCAAGTCAAGCTCCCGCATGAATGTTTCCTTATTCATTTTTCTCTGCCTCCTCAATAAGTTCATTGACCCCACTACTAAACTGTTTCCACTCTTCAATTAAGGACTCCATGTATTCTCTCCCTGCTTCCGTTAAGGAATAATATTTACGAGATGGCCCTTCTGTTGATTCGGATAAATAAGTCGTAAAATAATTCTCTTTTGTTAAGCGCCTGAGTAAGGGATATAACGTTCCTTCTGCAACATCTATACGTTTTGAAATGTTTTGAGCTAGCTCATAGCCGTATTGATCTTTTTCCGAAATCAAGACTAAGACACAAAGCTCTAAAACACCCTTTTTAAATTGGACATTCATTTTTTCAGCTCCTACCTTTTATCCACTACTGATTAATATCTTGTAGTTGACAAAAAATAAAATTAGTTGAGAACAGTATAATACACACTAGTGAATAATGCAAGGTACTGATTTAAAAATAATATAGCTTGATTTTCACCAAGCTATTAACCTAATGCTCGATTGAAGGTTCCAACCATAGGATTTGGCTGGGTTTCTAATAGGTATGGATAATCACTTAATTTTCCTCTATACAGTAATTCTAGCTGATGAAGCTGAATTAAGTCTTGAGGACGTACGAGACAAACGGGCTTTTCTATTTCGATGACTCCACTTTCTTTAAGCAGTGTAGCCACAAATTGCGAACAGAAATACTTGTTTTCACGATTCCACTCTCTATTCATGATGACAGTAAATAAACCTAGTAGGTTGTACCGATAGTATTGTTGCATAGATTCCATAAGCTGAATTCTACGTTTCATAATAAAAAGTTCCTGATCTGTTACGGAGTAGCTATAGACCGCACAAGTCGCTCTTTGAAAGAGCTCCACCCCCACATTTTCCCGTACAAAGCCACCGTTAAACGGATTTCTAGGACTTTTTCTTCCAAAGCTATAAAGCTCTGTTAGACCCTTATCAAAGGCGATGGAACAGTGGTTTAAACTGGATCTCGTACAGAGGTTAATTGTTTTATTTAGTAATGTTCCTGTATCTGTAAAAAGCAAATATATCTTTTTAATCTTGGTCAAACCCCTTCCAACCCCTTGAATTCTTCTGGGATGATTCTAGATTATACATCTATCATACCTTTAATCTCATATTTATCAATAAGACTTTTTGTTAAAAAACATTAAAACTAAAGTCTTATATTTTTTTTAGCATTTAGGGTTGACTCCTTCCAATAAGTGGATTATAATCCATTACAAGTTAGTCTAAATCGAATATCTCTTATCCAGAGCGGCGGAGGGACTAGGCCCGATGAAGCCCGGCAACCATCAAGCAATTTTGAAAAGGTGCCAATTCCTACAGGTCCGTGATCTGACAGATAAGAGGAGGAAAACGTTGATACCGTCCTCTTCTTAGGAAGAGGGCGTTTTTATTTCCTTTCTTTTCCCTCCCTTCCTTCATGTACCTTGTGGCTGCCATTTACTTATTCCTAGAATATAAAAATTAGGAGGAACATGTATGGTTAAATCATTTTCGCAACAAGGAATCGAAACACTTTTACTTCACGGAGGTCAAGAGCCTGACCCATCAACTGGGTCTAGAGCGGTACCTATCTATCAAACTACTTCTTATGTATTCCGAGACACGGAGCATGCTCAAAATCTATTTGCACTAGCAGAGCCAGGCAATATTTACTCAAGAATTATGAATCCAACTGTGGATGCTTTTGAAAAACGAATGGCACTTCTTGAAGACGGAATAGGTGCTGTCGCCACTTCCTCAGGCGCAGCTGCGATTACCTTATCCATTTTAAATATCGCGAATTCCGGGGATGAAATTGTTGCGGATAGTAATTTGTATGGAGGGACCTACAACTTATTTCAAAAAACATTACCGAAGTATGGCATTACCGTAAAATTCGTAGATGGTTCAAATCCAGAAAATTACCGAACTGCCATAACAGATAAAACAAAAGCCATCTTTGGGGAAATTATCACAAACCCAAGCTTAAACATTTTAGATGTGGAAAAGGTTGCAGCAATTGCACATGAACACGGTGTTCCACTTATTGTCGATAATACGTTCGCAACTCCTTATCTTTCCAAGCCTTTGTCGTGGGGAGCGGATATTGTCGTTCACTCTGCTACGAAATGGATTGGTGGACACGGCACAACGATCGGTGGAGTAGTCGTGGACGGTGGCCGCTTCGACTGGAATAACCCGCGATTCCCAGAGTTCACGGAACCAGACGAAAGCTACAATGGATTACGTTATGCACAGGATATTGGCCCGGCAGCTTTCTCCATCAAATTAAGAGTGCAGTTGCTAAGAGATATCGGAGCATGTTTAAGTCCACAAAATGCATTCTTGTTTTTACAAGGGCTAGAAACGTTGAATCTACGAGTTAAACAACATAATGAGAATGCTCAAAAGGTTGTGGATTACTTAACTACTCATCCTGCGGTGGAATGGGTGACTTATCCAGGATTAGAGGATCATCCATCACATGATTTAGCTCAAAAATATTTGAGTGGCCACTACGGTTCCATCGTAATATTCGGAATTAAAGGTGGTCGAGACGCAGGAAGAAAACTCATTGATTCCATAAAGCTTTTCTCTCACGTAGCCAATGTTGGCGATGCGAAATCACTGATTATCCACCCAGCATCCACGACGCATCAACAATTAAATGAAGATAGCTTAAAGGAAAGCGGCGTGACCGAGGAACTAGTGAGACTTTCCATTGGACTTGAAGCACCTGAGGACATTATCGGGGATCTTGACCAAGCGATTACCAAAGCAACCGGTCAGGAAGAGACGATCGAAGCGACTACGGATCAGGGTATAAACTGGGCCCTTCAATCCTCCTATGACCGTTCTTCTGGCCAACCTAGACAAAAGGCAATTGCTGTTGTTGGATTGTCCGAAGATGAAAACAACGAGGCTTACCAAGAAGCAGCCAAGTTACAGCAATTTGGATTTCGAATTATTCCTGTCGGATCAAATTCAGATCAGCTGTTTGGTGTGCCAGCGCACCCTAGTCTAGCGACCATAAATGAAGAAGTTGACATCGTTTATATCCCTAACACGGGACTGGATGTGTTATCCTTCTCTGATATTGAAGCGTTAGATACAAAATTATTATGGCTAAATACTCCGACACCTGTTTTAAAGGATACAACAGCCACAAATCTAAGTGGTGTAACGATTGTGGAAAATCGCAACATTTATGAAGAGGCACTGAAAGCTAGAGGCTCTGTAGACAAAAAGCTTTCTAAAATTGGATTATGATACGATAGAAAAAAGCTTGAGGAAATGACTCCTCAAGCTTTTTTAATGACTATGTCCATGATGATGATCATGCCCTTCTTGTTCCTCCATTTGACACATAATCGTGTCTTCATGTGGGTGTTCCTCATTTTCTAATTGAATCGTCACATGACCGATTCCTTTATGCTGCAAGCGATGCTCTATATCTCGTAACATGTCTTGGCTTTGTTTCAAAGATATATTTTCCCTGACTACAGCGTGACAGGATAATGCATTTTGACCGCTCGTAATACTCCAAACGTGTAAATCATGGATACTTGTTAAACCAGGCACGCTCTTTAATGTTTCTACAACATCATCCAGGTTCACATTTTTCGGAGTTCCTTCCATCAACACGTGCAGAGAATCCTTCGTTACACGCCATCCGCTAACCAAGACTAAAAAAGCTACGATGACACTTGCTACAGGGTCTGCCCAGCCCCAACCAAACGCCATAATTAAAACAGCTGCAACGATTGCTCCGACCGACCCGAGCATATCTCCGAGCACATGAAGGAAAGCTGCTCTTACATTTAGGTTTTCCTCCGTGTCACCGCGCATTAATATCCATGCAACAAGGATATTTATTAGAAGTCCAATGATTGCGATAATAAGCATTCCGGTAGAAGCAACCTCAGGTGGATCTTGAAAACGGTGGTATGCTTCATAAAAAATATAGAAAGAAATGAACGCAAGGGTAATCCCATTAAACAAGGCTGCTAAGATTTCAAATCGCTTATATCCATACGTCTTACTATAGTCTGCTGCTTTTTCCCCAATGATAAAAGCAACAAGTCCCACACCTAGCGCAACAGCGTCACTAAGCATATGTCCAGCGTCCGATAACAATGCAAGGCTGTTGGTGATAAAGCCTCCGATTGCCTCCACTATCATAAAGCCTGCTATTAAGATGAAGCTGATGAATAAAGCTTTCTTATTGGCACCATGTGTATGGTCATGGCCGTGATCATGTCCCATCTGTTACTCCTCCTTTATGTATATCACTATATGATTATATTATCATATATGTTACTATTAGCAAGTGAAATTTTTATGAAAACAAAGAGAACGCGTACTTTACACCCATAGCTATTCCCATTTGGTGAACAAAAATTGACAAGGTTACCGTTATTCTATACGATTTTTTATATAGAGTGTATTTATAGAGGTGAAAAACATGGAGAACGTACCTGAGGAAAACAAAGACAAAGAATATGAAGAGCTGGATGAAGAAACCTTGTTTGTCGTTTCGCAATCCTTTAAAGCCTTAAGTGATCCTACACGAATCCGAATTCTTCACTTATTATTTCATAAGGAGTACTCCGTAAACGAAATAGCAGATACCTTAAACCTTCGCCAATCAACCGTATCTCATCAACTTCGTTTTTTAAAAAACCTTCGTTTGGTTAAGTATAGAAGGTCTGGAACGACGTTATTTTATTCACATGATGATGAACATGTAATAGATATTCTGAAACAATCCATTAACCACGCACTACACCATTGATCAATCCGGTCCGCGACTTCGGGCCGGATTTTTTAGTCCCCCTTTTTAGCTGTACAAACTTTGTCCTTTCCCTTCACTAGTTCTTCTGCAAAAATTAATGAGCCTAGTCTGAGTATATTTCTAAAATCAACAGTTTTATGCTTTCTTTTCATTCATATAAATGTACTTTTAATTAATCGAACAAAGGTACATAGCCTATAGAGTCCACTTGTATAAAAAACAGGAGCGCCTGCTCACATAGGTAACATTTATCGTTATTGGAATAGCCTTACTTATTTCGATTCGGATTGTAGCAAAGGATGATGTAATGAAGTAAAGAGACGGGACACTCCCGCCCCGTCTCTTTTTATTTCTTCTTCAGTTTTGCTAAAGCTTCTGCCAATGCTGGGTTTGTAAACTCATCGTTCTGTTTCTTCATATATTTTTGCACATCTTTCTTGGAAACTTTGCTATTTTTCTCTTTCTGTCTGCGCTTGTTAAAGCTTGATAGCTTTTCACGGTGACCACAGCTACATGTAAAGGTTTGCCCTTCTCCTTCACCACGCAACTCCAATCGCTTGTGACAGTTTGGACAACGTGCATTTGTTTTCTTAGCAATATTCTTTTTCTTGCCACAACTTCTATCCTGACAAACGAGCATGCGACCTTTACGCCCATTTATCTCTAACATAAGCTTTCCACATTCCGGACATTTCGTTCCAGTAATATTATCATGCTTGAACTTGTCCTCACTTGCTTTGATCTCTTGGACTACTGTCTTCGCATAATCCTTCATTTCTTTGATAAAGCTGTCCTTTTGCAGCTTTCCGGAAGCAATCGCTTCTAGCTTCGTTTCCCATTCTGCTGTTAGCTCAGGTGACTTTAAGTCTGCAGGGACTAACTCTAAAAGCTGTCTCCCCTTGGAAGTGGTATATAAGTACTTCCCTTTCTTCTCCATGTAGAAGCTATTAAATAATTTTTCAATAATGTCTGCCCTTGTTGCTACCGTTCCAAGTCCACCCGTTTTGTGCAATGTTTTGGCAAGGTCTTTTCTATCTGATTCCATGTACTTCGTTGGGTTTTCCATCGCTTGAAGTAAGGTACCTTCTGTAAACCTTTCTGGTGGCTTTGTTTCTCCTTTTGTTATGTGTAAGGAAATGTTAGCTAACGTTTGGCCAACCTGTAAGCTTGGTAACAGCTGATCTTTGTCATCCGTTTCTTCGTCTTGATAACGGTTTTGATAGACTTCTTTCCAGCCTTGCTTTTGAACGTTCTTCCCTTTTGCCGTAAATGTTTCTTCCCCTATTTGAACGGTGATTGTTGTTTGTTCATATTCAAATGGTGGAGATAAAACAGCTAAAAATCGTTTCACGACAAGATCATAGATCTTTCGTTCCTTGTCATCCAAGTCATATAGAGATACATTTTCTTCCGTTGGTATAATCGCATGGTGATCTGATACTTTTTTATCATCCACAAACGATTTATTTGTTTTAATGCCATTTCTCAATATCCTTGATGCAGCAGAAGCATACTCGTCCACACCGCAGCCTTTCAACCGATCTGCTAAGGTTGGCACGATATCGGATGAGATGTATCGAGAATCGGTTCTCGGATAAGTAAGGACTTTGTGCTGTTCATAAAGCTTTTGCATGATTGATAAGGTTTGTTTTCCCGAAAAGCCAAAGATGCGGTTTGCATCACGCTGTAAATCCGTTAGGTCATATAGACCCGGTGCAAACTTTTTCTTTTGCGATTTGGAAATATCCGCTATCTTTGCTTCCTTCCCTTTTAACTGAGAAAATAGCTTATCTATTCGGTCCTTTTGAAAGCTGCGACTATTGTTGTTCTTTTGGTCATGCCAAGTCAAGCTAAAGCTTTTCGTTTTGGCTTCTAATCCGTAATAAGATTGTGGTTTAAATTCTTTAATCTCCGCTTCTCGAGAAGCAATCATTTGAAGAGTAGGGGTTTGTACACGACCACTTGATAGCTGGGCATTGTATTTTGTGGTCAGTGCGCGAGTAGCGTTAAGCCCCACATACCAGTCAGCTTCTGATCGCGCTACGGCTGAAGCATATAAGTTTTCATATTGTTTCGCATTCTTCAACTGGTTGAAGCCTTGAGAAATGGCTTTATCGGTAACGGAAGAAATCCAAAGACGCTTTACCGGCTTATGGATACGAGCTTTCTCTAAAATCCATCTCGCCACAAGCTCTCCTTCTCTTCCAGCATCTGTAGCAATGACAACGTCGGAAACATCATTACGGTTTAATTGTGATTTCACGGTGTTAAACTGTTTTCCAGATTGTTTGATTACTACGAGCTTCAGTTTATTTGGAAGCATCGGTAAATCTTCTAGCTTCCACGTTTTATATTTATCATCATAAACTTCTGGGTCTGCCAAGGTTACGAGGTGCCCGAGCGCCCAAGTAACGATATATTTAGAGCCTTCGATGAACCCATTTCCATTTTTCGTACATTTCAATACACGTGCAATATCTCTAGCCACAGAGGGCTTTTCTGCTAGCACTACTGTTTTTCCCAATTGGAACAATCCCTTCTACAAACATGTCCTTACTTTAACATATTCTTTGGAAAGACACACTGTCGTGGAAACTCCGAATAAAAAGACCCATCCGAAAATGGGGGAATTATCGAATAGGTCTATTTCTATATTAAGGAGTAAAATAGATTGGATTGGTAAAGGCAATTAACTCTATTCCCTTATCTAAATCTGCATACAACTCAGCTCTTACCCACCTTAGCTTATCTTTGCAGTCATAAACGAGTGTCACGCCTTGCTCTTCCTTCAGTAACCCTAGGTTTGAGTATAGGCGTACAGATGCTCTGTTTTCTATCCCATGCCACTCCTCGACTATTGCCTTTAAATGAATCGTTCCATCTTCAGACACTCTATCTCCAATCGTAAAAGTCTTCTGATTAATTTGCGCCTCCAATAACAGCGGATTGCCATAGGAAATGGTCATCGCTCCTCGGCGAATTGATTCAAGGAAAACGAAGCGGTATTCATCTTTTTCTTTAGACAAATGGGTTGGCATCTGAACAAACGTTTTTGCAAGTAAGAGCTCCTCTGTTACATTATGATGCCAGTCTCTTCCCGCTGTTGCTGGGAGGTCATAGCCTTGATTCAAAAGATCTGTCCAAAAAGCAAATGCCTTTTGATTATGTATCAAGGTGCCAGGGCGTTCAGAATTCCATACCTCTATAAAATCAAAGTCATCGATATGCTCTATATCAAATTCCCAATGACAACCTGTACCAATGGGGTTCCCAATTCGGAAAGGATGAGCAATTCCTGCAATAGCACCATGGCTATGAATGTTCGAAATCCCTTTTTGGATGTCTTTCGGTCCGATACACCGCCAATCGGTGTACTGTAGCTGCTTGTAACCAATGGTTAAAACATGGCCGTAAAAAGTCGTCCACTCTAATCCATAAAGAAGCTTAATAGGTGTCTGTAATTTAACATGTTCCATTTCTTGCAAGGGACTTACTGTATTATGATCTGTAATAGCGACTACCTCTATACCCATTTCTTCCGCTTTTCCCACCATCTCTTTTACGGTCTGAAGCCCATCACTATGATAGGTATGACTATGTAATTCAGAAGGTACCCAACGACAATCTGTTCGATGTTTAGAATCAAAAGGTTCATTTTCCCGTATTTTAAATGGAAACTTTCTTTTTAATGGCCGTTTTTGCCATGGAATCGATACAAGTTTCTGGACATGCTGTTCTATACCAGTAGCTGATACTTTTAATGACATAGAACACGTTTCTGACACGATGGCGTGCACACTAATTGTAAAGATCCACAAACCAGATTGGTTCATTTTGTTTAACACACCAGGCGACGAATTTTTTTCACCTATGGTCATCTTCTGTGTAGATAGGTGACTATGCCTTGCGCCTCGGAATCCATCCGGATCATCGATGGAAAGTGTCAACAAATTTTTAATCGGTAAGTATTCATTCACTTGTTCTTCTATTCGATCTTCATCCTCTAAACCATAATAGCGTAATGACTGCTCTGCAATTTGTGCTGCTAATTCAGCATCCTGCAAATGGGATGGATGAAAGGAAAAGTCGATGACAATATCTTCTACGTTCTCTGGTACATAAAACTTGTAGCTTATATGAGATTGCATACTTTCTTGTGTTACTTCCACCCGTGTTTCCAACAAGGTTTTCATGTCATTACACCCGTTCTTTTTTCCAAACCGTTTTCTCTTTAAGGTTTTGATTTAATTCCTGGATAAATTGCTCGTTCAGATGTGTTTGAAGCCCTAATAATCGATGATAGGAAAGTATTTTTACATTTTTGACTGTAACAGATGTTACGTTATCATTAATTAATCGTACTTCTATCTTTTCCACATCCTCATATTTTTTCCCGATTGGTAAAGGAATAGCTGTTCCGAAATGATGATAAGGTCCTGTGTAAGCTGCCCAGAAAGAACCAAACTGCAATCCATCGAATGAGCTTGAATAGATTGTTTCCTCCCCTTCAAGCTTACAAATAAAATCAATGGTAGGTTGACCCAAGTTTACATCCCAAATAGATGACTGTATAAAGAGATAATTTTCTAGATCGAGCACCTGATTATAGTCTGGATTAGGAGGCGTTAGTTGGCGCTGTGCTTCCCAATCCATTACATCATTTACATATGGAAATCTTTCCATCACGACCTCACGAGGCTCCTTCTCTTTTTTCCACTCATAGCTTGGTAGAAAGAAAAAGGAATAGTCACTTGTAATCTCATCTGAAAAGTTTCCATTGCAGGTAGCCGTTTGAAGAATGGGACGACGTCCATCTAGTAATTCCTTCTGATAGAGAGTATTTACGTGATGAGGACCTTGATACATAACATGATCCACTTCATTTAACGCATTTAAATAAACCCGAACCATATACTCGATATCCAACAAACGGCCCCATTTAGCCATTAAAAATTGAGCTGGTGTTCCTTCGTCCTCATGACTAAACACCATTTGATATTCAATGAACTTCCCTTTATCCCAATCTTCTATGAAATAAATCATCTCTAGCGGGGTATCGGTATAAAGATTGTCATAATCACTGTACACGGAGCGTCCATAAAGCTTTGGTGAGTATTTATACGCCAGTTGTTCGTTCTCATTAAAGGTAAGTTTCTCAACCCTTACTTCATCCAACCAAGCAGCATCTTCCATCGCACTTCGTGGAGAAAAGTATTCAAAAGATAATTGGTAATTTCCAGGTTCTAATTCACCTAAGAAACGGCGATAGGAAAAATGCTGTTTTCCATAAAACAATATAATATCTTGATGGTGAGCTCCGTTCACATAGACTCTTACCATCAGAGACTCATGATTTACTTCCTTCCATGAAGTAGGTGCTGAGGCTACTAATTCCAGTGCATAATATCCTTGTTCGTTAATCTTTATACTCAGATTGCTAGGCTTATCATTACATAGCGATTGATTTAAAATATAAGATTCCATCGTAGCCTCCTATCAAAAACTATCTTTTTTAGAATGATTCATGTTGCTCCGAATATAAAAATACCCGACAAAGGAACATAGAACAAACATAAATACCGCTAAGCTACTAGATTGACCGATTTCATTAAAAACGGAAAAATGCTGTTGCATCGAAACACCGAGCATTTGCGGGGCATTTCGATCGATTAAAAATGGAGCAGTAAAGCTTCCTACCATTCCCATAAATAAAAAGGTAATCGCCACCAGCATCGTTCGATAAGAGAGTGGGAAGATAAATTTCGTAAAGATTTGTAGCTTTCTTGCTCCTGCATCTCTAGCACTTTCAATAATCGAATTCGGAATAGATTCTAGTGCAGCTACGAGTAACATAGTTGTGAAAGGGATGTTAAACCAAATATTGATAAGTACTAAACCTTTCACATCGTAAATAATAGATGGCAAGTTTCCCTCTCCCACAATTCGGGCCACCCAACCATTATCACGGTAGAAATTTATAAACCCATAAACCGCAATCACTCCTGGAATAAACATAGGAATGAAATAAAGCTTGTTAATCCATTTCGAGATGATACTTTTACTAAAACGTAAATAGATGGCTATTAAATAAGCAATGGTCAATACAAAGAGGCACGATATAATTGTTACAAATATGGTGTGTCTCATGTTCTGTAATATTAATGGTTCCGTAAATATATATATGTAGTTCGATAAGCTAAAAGCGTTATTTTCATCCTGAAAGCTTTCACGAATGGAAATGGAAACTGGATAGATGACAAGAACAAGTAGTGTTAGGAAAGAGGGCATAACGAGCCCTAATCCTAACAACCTTGTCTTTACTTTCTTACTCATTGAGTAGCAACCTCTTTTTGCCATTCCTCTGTAAGCTTGCTTCCTAGCTCCCCGCCATTAAAAATACGGTAACCACCGCTTACATCTTTAAATCTTTCTTGATCTTCTTCAGAGAGAAGCTCCCACTTAATACCCGGATAGCCATACATTTGATCAATGACCACTTCTTGAACATCGACCGTTAACACATAATCCAAGAAGTCTTCTGCCGCTTCTTTTCTATCCTTATCACCGTTATCGACAGACATAAGGTATGCCGGACCACCTGTGAATGCTGGGTCGATTTGTTTTAGTTTAATCGTGTCTGGAAGTAACCCTTTGTTCATTTGTTCTAAAGCCATATCTGACCAAGCTGGAATCATATCTACTTCCCCATTAGCTAGTAAATCTAGTGTTCCTTGGTTTTTCTTCGGATACACTCCTTCTTTATATAGGGATGGGGCTAAATCTTTTAAAATATCAAATCCCTTGTCCCAATCTTCCATAATGCTTTCATCTTGACTATTCATCGCATCAGCCGGCAGTTGGTTATAAACGGTTGTTAAGACAAACGAACTACCTGAACCTCCAGTACTTGGATCATTGTAAGCAAATCTACCAGGTTTGTCTTTAATCCATTGATACATTTCATCCGCAGTATCTGGAACATCACTCACCGTTTCAGAATTATAGGCAAGAACAACAGATGATGCACGATATGGAATTGCTAATTTGTTCGTTCCATTCAAATTGTCCTCTTGCACATTTTCTAGGTTTGGAATGTTTTCTTTATCTAATGAATAGAATAATCCACCTTCTTCTTCGCTGCGGATAATGTCAGCTAATGAACCTTCATAAATATCTACCTCAGAATCTTCTCCTGATTTTTCAGCTGCTACAATTCTGTCCATTGTAGATTGGCCACCTGTTCCTGAAGGCACAAATACTAATTCAACATCAATCTCTTTGTGCTCCTCTTCAAACATTGGGATTACCTTTTCCCAAAACGCCTCTACGTTTTGAGATCCTGTGCTATAAAGAGAAATTTTTGTAACATTCGATGCCGTTGCAGTTTCCGTATCATTTGCACAGGCAACTAGTGAAAGTGCCGTAACCCCCGCAACTGTTCCTACAGCTACTTTTTTCAAGCCTTTAAAGATTTTCATATTACTTGATTCCTCCTATCATATTTTTCGTTTTGATGATTAAATGCTTGTATCGTGGAAAACTGAACCTTTATCGTGTTTTTTACTTGAAATTTATTCATATCCCCCCGATCCACAAACATTTTCAAACGGCCGATGATTGTATGTAAGGTTATTTCTGCGTAATGGCCGAGCATCATGATCTTTTCGACCTTAGCCTCCAGCCCTTGTCCTTCCGTTAAGATAACGTCTTCTGGTCGAACTCCTATTGTTATTTCTCCTGTGTATTGATGAAAGTTAAGGAACTCCATAGGACCAACTGTAATCTTATCCGCTTCTGCAATTCCTTTTAAAAAATTCATTCTTCCAATAAACTGTGCAACAAATAAGGAAGCTGGTTGGTTGTATATATCTTGCGGTTTTGCAATTTGCTCAATATGACCTTTGTTCATAACGACAATTCTATCCGATATAGATAAGGCTTCTTCTTGATCATGGGTTACAAAAAGCATCGTTAGATTTTGCTTTGCCTGAATCTCACGCAATTCTTCTCTTAGTTCATGACGCAACTTAGCATCAAGGGCAGAGAATGGTTCATCAAGTAGTAATACTTCCGGCTCTAGGAGTAAGGCCCTAGCCAATGCAATTCGCTGTTGCTGTCCTCCTGATAATTCACTTGGATATTTCTTCTCCATCCCTAAAAGATGTACTAGCCCTAATGCCCAAGATACTTTTTTAGTAAGCTCTTTTTTCTTTATTTTTTTCAATTTCAGACTAAACGCCAAATTATCAAATACGGTCATGTGTGGCCACAAATTATAGCTTTGGAAAACCATCGCACTAGGTCGTTTCTCTGGGGGAAGCTGGCTTACCTCACGTCCCCCAATTTGGATTGAACCACCACTTGGTTCAATGAATCCTCCTACACTACGAAGGACTGTTGTCTTCCCACAGCCAGAAGGCCCTAATAGTGTAACTAACTCTCCTCTTTCTACCTCCACGGTTATGTCTCTTACACCTTCTCCTGTTGGATAGATCTTGGAGAGGTTTTGAATGGATAATTGTATGGACAATACTCTTACTCCTTTCTACTTTTATTTCATTCTCAATCCATTTGCAAAGGAATCCGCACCGACGAATTTTCTAGCTGCAAGTAAAAGAATGATGGTTGGCAACGTTAAAATTACAGAGAAAACCGCTCCAGCTGTACTTGGATAATCCGCAATGATGGAGTACATAATCACCGGCATTGTTTGATAATCTGGTATCCCTACTAGGAAAGTTCCTTCCGCCTCATCTAACGAAGATAAAAACGTGAAAACAGATGCCACAATTATCCCTGGTTTCGCCATCGGTAAGGTAATATGCCAAAATACTCTTAAAGGTGATGCACCTGCATCGCGTGCTGCTTCCTCTTGAGATTGATGAACATTTTCAAATGCAGCAGATGGTATCCAGGTCATAAACATGAGGGTATTAATAATGTGAATTAATATAATACCGGTAAAAGTATTCATTAAGTTCAACTGATAAAACAACACCGCAATCGCCACATATAACCCCATTTTCGGGAAGGCATTTGTTAATAAAAATGAAAATAAAAAGAATCTTCTGAGTGGAAATTGTATTCTTGCGAAGGCATAGGCAGCAGGAATACAAATAATTAAAGAAATCAGAGTAACAATCGTTGCGATTACAAACGAGAGCCACATCGATCTCAATATGGAATCATCCTGCAGAACAAAGGACCACCACTCTAGCGACCAAACTCCCGGCAGGACATCTGGGTATTGCCACTCACCTGAAAATGCTAATAGCAGCAAGTTTAGAAGCGGTCCAAAAAAGAATATTAAAAAAATTGCTAATCCGATAAACTCCAGCACCTTCCGTTTTCCAAGTGATCTAAAGTACCACAATATTACACCTCACCTCATACCATATTAGATAATTTAACAAAGTTGTATAGACCTATTTCAAAATTTAATCGAAACTAAGAAGCTATTAATGATATTTACACCAAAGACGTCTATACCTCTTATTCATTTCAACCATATCACCTAATTGTTAAGGTAGAGTTATAGAATCATGTATAGTTTGTAAAGTTTGGCCAAAACAAAAAGATCCATCTCTTTTACTACAAGAGTGTAGAAAAGAAATAGATCTTTATCCGTCTATCTTTGCTCTGTTAATCGAAAATTTAAAGACATCATTTCGAAAATAATCAAAAGAATACAAGACAGGCTGATTTTTACGATCATAGTGAAGCTGTTTGAGTAACAATACCGTCGTTTCCGGGTGTATTAGTAATTTTTGGGAATGCGGGTCTGTGTGAAGCGGGACTACAATCTCGGAGGTAGCCCTATATATATCAATGTTGCATTGCTCCTTTAGGTACTTAAATAAGGATCCAATCGAACCTTGTTCAATGATTGCTTCCCCTACCAATTGCCTTGGCAGGATGTTCTTAGAAAAAGCAACAGGCTCTCCATTAGCTGTTCGTACTCGTTCATGAACAATTACCTCTTGACCATCATCCATTTCAAGAAGAGAGGACCATTCCAAGATAGGAGCCTCTACTCGCAGTTTTTCTCGTCGTTCACCATCCTCTAAACCAGCATATTTTATCATAGAGGTCACACTCATCAAGTTTTCTAAACTACTAGGTGTACGAGGAATTGGATTCACAAGAAATGTGCCAGCCCCATGGCGTACATGTACTTTGCCCTCCTCCTCTAATAGCCGGATTGCAGACCTAACAGTTTCCCGACTCACTTGAAACCGTTTAGCTAATATGATTTCAGCTGGTAGTTTATCCCCTATACGAAGCTGTCCTGTTTTTATATCTTCTTCAAGGGCTTCTTTTACTTGTATGTATAATGGCATTCCTAATCAATCCTTCTTTTAGGTTAGACGAATCTATTATAATGCCAACACTTTCATTTTCCAACGTATACCACAAAGGAATCGTAAACTTAATATTAAGTTTACGATTCCTCTTTCATTTGACTTCCTTACTTAATCCATAACACACCCGTTCCTTCGATGGAGAAATTCACATTTGTATCCATCGGAATTTCCGGATGTATCCTCCAATACTTTTATAAAAAACTCTGTCTAACTCTATAAAGGAAGCCTGTAACTGGGCATCAACAAGGTTATTCTTCTTCGTTTGTAACTTTTTCTGCCTGTTGCATATAGGAATTTAGAACCTCTGCAATCGCACTTGCTGTATGTTGAAGCTCTTCCTTTGTATTATCCACTCCACCCATTTCAATAAGAATAGAATGCTTCGAAAGATCTTGATTATAGATTCCGTCTCCTTCTGAATAGTCCTTTTTAAAGACACCTCTACTAATTCCTGGGTACTTTTCTTTAAGTTTTTTATTTAATGTTTCTGTAAAATTCAGGTTTTGTTTATAGGTCTCATGTTCCGTTCCAACGATAAAATATACTTTCGCATAGTTTTTTCCATCTATTTTTGCCGTTGTGGTATCTTTTCTAGCAGCATCCCTATGGATGTCAATCATATATTCTATTTTTTCGTTTTTGGCTGTTACGGATCGAATCGTTTGTCTAGATAGTTTATAAGAGTCATAGTAATCCCAATTGTTCTCTACTAACAGCTTTGTCACATTCGTTGTGTCATGCTGAACTTCCATCCCTTTCGTTTCTAAGGCTTCTTTTAAGAGATTCCCTGCAAACACCACATTTGTCTTATTATTTGTACTGGATGCTTCACTCGGCTTGGTCGCATCCTCCAATAATGGGAGATAAGCTTCCCAGCTATGACTGTGATAAATAAAGACACTTGCATCCGTATTGGTTGGCTCTGACTCCTCCGTTTGACCCGTATCCTCTTGAGCTAGTTCCTCAAAATCAGGTGGAGGAGATTCCACTGGTCCTCCACTTGCCGTTTGAAATTGTGATTTCATGTACCATTGAGAAGAGGCCATTTCTAACAGGCTCGTAAAATCCCTCGGGGCAAACCCTGTTAAAAGCTTCAGTGTCTTGACCGATGTTGGCATTTCTACATCGATGGATTCTAAATATTCTTGCAAAAATGGAACTTCAGCACTAAGGCCAAACATAATTAAATTAGTAGTAGTATCGTGTTGGGTAAGCTTGGCCACTAATGGCGAGTATAAAACAGAGGATTGTTGATTAGGAAAAACGAAAAAAACAACCAAGCCTATCGCTAAGGCAGTAGCTGCAACAGATCCTATGATCATATCTTTGAATGGCTTCAACATGTTTTCTCACACCTATACATCTCTCTTTTTTTCGTTGTGCTATTATATGTGTAATAGAGTAGAGATAGAACAAAAGCATAAGCTTCCTCAATAGGAAAAAGCTTATGCTTGTTCTTTTAGTTCTGTATAGACGACGAGTCTCTCAATATGTCCACCCTTCGAACGATCAAATGGACCCGTGCAAGTTATCAAATTTAACATTCGTCTAGATGTATATCCAAAGATATCTTCTACCGGGGCATCATTCTGAGGGAAAACTTCCTTTCCAACCACTTCAAACGTAAGCTTTTCCCCTTTTGCACCTGTAATGATTACCTGATTACCTGCTTCTAATTCCTTTAAATAGAAAAATACAGCGGGACCACTCTTGTCATCCACATGTCCTGCAATAACAGCACTCCCTTGATCACCCGGCATGGTTCCTGGTTCATACCAACCAGTAGACGTAAAATCTTCGGGTACTCCCATCTGGCCATTTTCTAGTAGTCCTACTTCATGGACTTTGGCCTCAACATCAATTGCCGGAATGGAAATAGAAGACGGGATAATTCCTAATTGTTCTTGTTTAATAATTGGAATATCTGTATCAACATTTTTATATGATTGCTGTTTTTCAAGACTCGTAGCTTGAACCTCTTCTTTTATTTCTTTATTAGCAGACTCATTATTTTGTTGATTAGGTTGAGCGCTCTGTGAGCAAGCTCCTAACAGAACGAGCAATAAAACATATAAGACTAATCTCATGTTTGTATCTCCTTCATACCTTTATCCATACATCCTTAGCAAGGGGAATCTAGTATATAAGGATGAAGAGAAGGGCAGTGCCCCTCTCTAACTCCGTTATTGCTTCGCTGTCCTGCGAGATAATACATAACCACCTGCAGATAGAAATAGGACAGTTGCTAGCATAACCCAAGTCCAATTCATGCCTTGGTCCGCTGTTCCACCCATACCCGTATTCGGCATATCGGAAGGCATTTCCATGGCGAATTTGTCTGGGAACTGCGCTACAATTCCACCAGATAGTGCTTCTGCAGAACCATACATATGCTCATAGGCCATACGAAGAGATTCATAGGCTGCTGTATAGTCGCCAGCTGCATAGCTATCAAATGCACTAATCAATTGATCTACGTGCATCTGCAAACCTTCTGCTAACGCACTAGCAGGGACTTCCCCTTCCGTAGCTGTTTCGATAAATTTAGAAAAATCTTGACGATATTGATTTAACTTATTTAAAGCTTCTTCTTTGGCAGCTTCATCCTCTTCTGCTGTCGCTGTTACATAATCCACGAAAAATCCAACGTGATTGGACCACATTTCTTTAAATTGTTGACCAGCTTCTTCACCGTAAACAGAAGCTATCGCATTTGAAAGGTCTTCTGTATTATTGGAAAGTGCCATTGCGGATGCATCAAAGTCATCGGAACCATCTATTCCATTTTGCATCGCCATGACAGCTAAACCAGCATGCTCCGACAACAAATAGTTTAATTGAGCTCTTAAGTCACCTGCTGGCGTTACAGCCTTCGTATTGTTGAACTTGTCAGGGAATTGATCCACGATTGCTGCTGAAAGTCCTTTCGCTACCATATGCATATGGCTAATTGCTTCCCTTTCATATTCATAAGCTTTCTCGTAATCACCCGCTACATAACTATCAAATGCTCCGATCAATTGATTCACGTGCATTTGTAGACCTTCTGCAAGAGAACCAGCTTCTAATCTTTCTCCTGTCGCAGTCTCTAAAAATTTAGAGAAATCCTGACGATATTGTGCTAGTTCATCTAATGCTGCTTGTTTTGCTTCCTCGTCTTTGTTTGCTGTCCCTTTTACATAATCTACGAAATAACCAATGTGAGAACTCCACATTTCTTTAAAAGAGTTTCCTGCTTCTTCTCCATATACAGACGCAATTGCTGCTGACAGATCCTCTGTATTTTTACTTAATGCGGTTGCTGATGCATCGAAATCCTCTGCACCTTCTGCCCCTTTTCTCATCGTTTCAATGGCTAAGTATGCATGCTCACTCAGTAAGTGACCTAAATCGCTTCGAAGATCCACCGCTGCTGTAGAAACGGTTGGGGTTTCATCCTTTGCCGCCTGTACAACGACTCCGTTTGTCACTGGTACTAGAAGTGATAGACTTAGTGGAATGACTACTAATGATTTTTTAAGATCCATGAAAATCTCTCCTTTTTTTGTTTGTTATTTGTTTTTCTATACAGCTAACGATAGGAGATTTTAAATGGATCACTTTTTCTTAAATTTTTTTCATAAAAGAGGAAGTGCTTGGTTAGCAAATATGAAGAAGTTGGAAGTGGAAAACTTCAATACGTACTAATTTGGTATAAGGATGATGTAACATTTACTGCTGAAGAGTTGGCTAAAGTAGCAAATTCATTAGAATAACCTAATAATCTAATAAGCATAGGTTGTATGGATAAGATATAACCTATGCTCTTATTTGTTTCCATCTTATGAATTAACGTCAATGAACTTTGTGCTTACTATCTCTCCATTATCATTAACTGAATATTCAGCGATATAGCTAACTAGTGCGGACGGGTTAACATTATCTTTAAAGTTAAATCTGACGATCCAGCTTTCAGTAAAATTGTCGTAGTATGTTTCCTCTGCGATAATTTCTACATCTTCTTTATTAATTTTTTCTTTATTCTCACTATTGTACTTTTTTACGTCAGAAGACCATTGTTCGGTTGCAATTTTCTCAGCCTGTTCAATACTGATTTTACTTTCATTGTGATTTGCTCTATTTTGATTCCCCGTTGAGCAAGAAACCAAAATAACAATTGTTAATAAGAACGATATTATTTTTGTTGTTAATCTCATGAAATCCCCACTTTCTATTGAATCATAGAGTTTGCAAGCTGGACGGTATCATCTACAGTATAACTATTATCAACATCTGTAATCTGAATTAGGTATGTTGCATTATTTGCATTCCAGCTAATTTCGTTAAACCCATCGTTTTCGGAAACTTGTGCAGTTATACCATTATCTAGAGTTACAGTCTCGTTACTAGAATTTGAGGATTCTTTTGCCCCGTTTGGCCATATTTGTATGGTTACTCTCCAATTTGGTGAAGTGGAACTGTAATCAAATTGGATGAAGTCAATTTGGTCTGCTTTAGGATCATTCATTTCTGGATATGACATAATGGTCAGTTGTTTATTCTCAGGTTCTGAAACAAATCTTGTTGGTACCCTTAGTTTTTTCTGAATTGCTTCTGGTAGCATATCGATATTCTCTTTAATATCAGTTGGATAATCACTGGTAAGTTCTTGTATAGGAGGGTTATCTTGCAATGACTTAAAGGGATTTAATGCAAATAGCGCAATACATGCACCAACTAAAAGCAATGTTGTTAAAAGTTTTGGCATCCAATTATTTATAACGCGCTTTTTATTTGAACTTCCGTGAAGCCAGGACTGAAATCGATTATAATCTTCTGAGGTTATTAGAGGTTTGCCCCCAATATGCTTATCTAAATCGTCTTTGAATTCCTGTTCAAAGTAACTCAAGGTTCTTTCCTCCTAACTTTGTTCTTAATTTCTCCTTTGCCCGTTGGATACGTGTCTTTACAGTAGATTCATTTAGTTTTAAGGACTCACTGATTTCTTTAATGCTTAAATCTCTGTAGTATCTTAAAACTAATATTTCTCTATATTTTACCGGTAGAGATAGGATGGAATGAGCAACTTGCTGTTTTCTTTCCTCTTCTACTAATAACTCCTCTGATGTTTTTGATTTCGACGAGATTACATTCCATTGTTCGGTTAAGAGGTGAAATCTGTGCAAAGGGGACTTCAAATAATCCTTGCATTTATTAATAGCAATTCTGTAAAGCCATGCTTTGAATGCCTTCTCACTATTCTTAAAGCTGTCTAGACTCTTATAAGTTTTAATTAAAAATTCCTGGAACAAGTCATCCGTCACGGAATAATTTTTCACATAGGAAAAAATTAGTCTTTTAATACCCTCACCATAATTGGAGATAATATATTGGATAATTTCCTCTTTTGATTGACCATCCATTATTGATTGCTCCAATTTTACTCACCACCTTCACACTAAAGACGATAGTAGCTTTAAAAAAGTCCCAAAAATTTAAAATATTAACGAATGTCCCTGTATTATGCTGTAAGTCCCCCTATTACGTTACTCCTTGTCCTAGTAATACCAACATCTAGGTAACTAAAAGCCCTTAGAATAGCATTTAGCGAATTCCACTCCATTACACACCCACTATCTTTTTTCTTGAACTTTTCCTTTTCAATAAAATTATCAACAGAAGTCTAGTTAGTGCTTATCTTGCCATCGCTGCAAATGTCAGGAGTATAGTTCAACCGATTTTTATACTTCGTCAACACGCAAAAAAATAGAACCGAATTTAATCGGTCCTATTCCTCTATAAAGAAGAGCTTAAAATAATTTCCCCTTTGGGGGTTTTATTGGTCGGGTTTGGTTCTTTCGTTATGGCTATGGTGTCCCAGTTGTGCTCCCCTTCATAGTTTACATGATAGGAAACTGCTCCTTCTCCATTATCATTTGGGACAAAGGTTCCCGCTCGATATGGTTTGCCTTCTTCTAGCACCCAGACTTGATAGGCTTCGTCTCCATTTAAAGGTTCAAGCTGATTTGCCTGAACAACGACATTCATTCCATCCTCTTTTTCAATCATCGTTGCAGATGCTTCTGCTTCTATACCTTCTGAAGCCTTTAACTGCACGGAACCTAATATTTTATCTAAACTAACTTCCGGTTCAGCCGTTTCCGTATTATCCTGATTTACCAAAGCATAGATATTCCCCATCAGGGAAACGACTAAAGCAGCGGCAATGAGTGACATAACTCCTCGGTTTGGAGTTCGTTTCATCATAGGCTGTGTCTCTTCATCCTTAGGTTTTATTTCATTATCCTGTTTTCCCGTTTGCTTTTCCTCGTCGAATACATTCGTCAATACTCTATCCTTCATAGACGGTGGTGGGGTTATAGGTTCAGAGTCAAATGGCAAGTCTTCTGTTAGCATTCTTAATTCTTCCAGTTCTTCCGAGCACTCCACACACTCTTCCAAGTGCTTTTCAAATCGCTTCTTTTCTACCTCATCCAATTGATTATTGAAGTAATCGATCAACAAATCCGCTTCCTTATGAGCCATCTACTCCACCTCCCCTTCTGTGGTATTGGATATATATTTCCTTAGATGCTTGAGAGCAAGCCTGACTCGACCTTTCACCGTTCCCAGCGGGATATTGCAAGCCTCTGATATCTGCCTTTGCGAGAGTCCCTTAAAGTAAAAAAGCTCCACAATCTTTCTTTGATCCTCTGCTAATTCTTGAACGGCTTCTCTCAAATTCTGTCCTTCTTCTTTCCATTGTATGATATCTTCCGTGGACGGATCATTCGCTTGAATAGCATCTCGTTCTTCTAAGGTGTAGGTTGTTTCCTTTTTCTTTTTTAATAAATCTAGACATGTATTTCTCGTAACGGTCAATAACCAGGAAGAGAATTTTCCTTTTTCTTCTTTATAAAGCCCCTTTTTGGTCCAGAGTTTTATAAAGACTTCTTGGATGGCTTCTTCAGATATATCCGAGCTTCCAGTCATACGATAAGAAAAAGAAAATAATAGCTTTTCATAACGGTCATACAATGCTTCTAGTGCCTGCTTATCGCCTTGCTGCACTAGATGATATAACTCAACGTCCCGTTCACTCATAGCAATCTCCTTTTCTACAGTTAATACCTTCATACTACCACATGCCTTTCTAAAAAAGGAGGTTTCGTACTTAGCTAACGATAGAAATAGCGAGTTAGATCACTTATTTTTCATTAAATAAAAAAGAGGCGCTTCGGCCTCTATAATTGAAATTTCTTCATATGTTTATCTAAATCTTTAGACAACGCATCTAATCTTTTCGCACTTTCCGTTACTTCTTCAACCGAGCTATTCGATTGTTGGGCAGAAGCTGCGGTCTGCTCGATTCCTGCTGCTGACTCTTCTGCAACGGCTGCTATACTATCTATGGCTTGGCTCATTTCATTGCTATTCGATGTAATAACTTGTAGATCCGTAGAGATTCTTTTCGAATTTTCAACCATTTCGAGAACGGAGTGTTTAATCTGATCAAACGTTTTTCTCGTTAACTGAATTTGTTCGGTTCCTTCCTCTACTTCCTCATAGCTTTTACTAAGTGAATGGACGACATAATCAGAGCTATTCGTAATTCGCTTGACGATATCTGTAATCTCTCCTACAGATTTGGAAACTTGTTCGGCTAATTTTCTTACTTCATTAGCCACTACGGCGAATCCTTTTCCTTGCTCTCCTGCCCGAGCGGCTTCAATCGCCGCATTCAGTGCTAATAAGTTCGTTTGTTCCGCCACACCTTGAATCACTTCTATTAGTTTCGTAATCTCTTTCGTATCTCCACTTAAATCATCTACTCGGTTAACCGCTTCACTTACTTTTTCGTAAATGTTCTGCATTTGATCAACAGATTGATCCATTAGTTCCGTACCGTCTTCTGCCATCTTCAATACGTGACTGGAAGTACTGGATACGGCTTGTCCATTCTCATGAGCATTACTTACTTTAGTCGTAAACTGGCCCATGACATGTGCTAAGTTAGAAGCATTGGTTGCCTGCGCCTCTGATCCTGAAGATAATTCTTGCATCGTTGCAGCGACCTGGTTGCTTGATTCCTTCACTTGATCGGATGTCTGAGTCAGCCACTCACTTTGTTCTGTTACTTGTTTAGAAGCTACGGATACATTTTCTATGATAGAACGAAGATTAGATTGCAGATGATTCAATGCATCCGTTAACGTTTTCGTTTCATCCTTCGTATTCACAATTAATGGTTCATGATGGAGCTCCCCATTCGCTATTTCTTCCATTCTATTAGACACGTTAATAATCGGTTTTGTAATTCTTCCCGATATAAACCATACAAGCAAGGCACCTATCAGAAGGGCAACTCCAATCGATATTCCCATAACGCTTAGCAACCTGTTTGCCCCTGCATTAAAGTCAACCATATAAGTACCTGCACTAATAATCCAGCCCCAGTTCTCTTCTTGCTCTGCATAAGTCACCTTCGGCTCGATGGCGTCTGGATTAGTCGGCAGTGGCCAATCATAATAACTGAAACCATTCCCTTCAAGAGCTGATTCCACGATTACTTTCCCTACATTAACACCATTCGGATCTTCCTTACCCCAGAGATTGGAACCTTCTGAGTTTGGATGGGCCAGTAATGTTCCTTCTTCATCAATGACAAAGAAATATCCATTTTCTCCAATATTAATTGCTGGGTCAATTGGTCTCGTTCCGTCTTCTTGCAGCTCTCCTAGTAATGCTACCTTTAATCTTTCCTGTGCTTCCTCTTCCGTCAAGTCGCCTTCTTCCACCTGATTATATAGACTGTTTGCCAATTTAACAGCCATCTTAACATTGTTTTGTAAGTTGACTTCACCTAATTCATTTAAATCTTTTTTACTCGTTTCATAGCCTATCATCCCAATTACCAACGATGGAACCGCTAACAATAAAAGGCATACTACAATAATTTTAACCCGTAATGATCTTACATATAAAAATCGACCCATCCCCATCCCCATCCCCCCAAACTATGTTGATAGGTCGATCATACCACATAATATGACAAAATTCGATATATTTTTCAGAATTTTTAGTTTGTTATGAGCAAAAAAAGGAGAGTGCCTAAATTGCACTCCCAATCGGTATTTTACCGCACTTTCTCTTCTTCCTCCAAAAACGTCACAAACGTACGAAACCCTAATACTGGCTGTTGTTTTACCATTTGGATAAATTTTTGCTTCGTGGACTCTGGAACGACATCACTCTGCTCTATTCTCTTCACTATATGTTGGTTACTTTGCTTTTGTATTTCTTTGCGTAGAACTTTGGATTCTTTTGATAAAGCCATTCCAATAGCTGCCATGAGTGCTAAAATGATCAATGATATGTTTAATCCATTACCTATCCCGTTGGTAAAAAGCATGATAAAAGCATTTAATAACGAAACAATGATTAATGGAAAAGAGATGGACGTATAAATAGAAGACTTTTTCATCAAAGGTCTAATCTTTTCACTGATCGCTTCCATTTCCCTTTGTATATACTGCGGCATTCTTTGAAACGTCATTGGATTCATCAGAACCCCTCCTATTGAATTTTAATCCAAAAAGACCTATACCACCTCTGGTATAGGTCTTCACTACAAGCAATACCTATACCGTAAAAGGTAAGGTCTTGCTAACAACTCGTTGGTTGCCAACCAAGCCGAGAGCATGCGCTCTGTATTGACGACTTAGGCTGTTAAAGCTACTCCCCTTAAGGAATATGAACTTATATATAGCTTACAACCATCTCATGGCCTTGTCAAAGGAAAATACTCCGAATTAAAAGAACAGATGAGCCATCAATACAATGACAGGTAACGTAATTAAAGTACGTTCTAGGAAAATAATAACAAGGTCTTTAAAACTAACTGGTAGCTTTGAACCGAGTAATAACCCGCCGACTTCAGACATGTAGATTAACTGCGTAACGGATACACAAGCAATAACAAATCTAGTCAATGGACTTTCAATCCCACTACCGATAACTGATGGTAAAAACATGTCAGCAAACCCGATAACCATCGTAGGGGCAGCTTCCACAGCTGATGGAATTTGAAGGACTTGTAAAATTGGAACAAAAGGTGCTCCAATCCATTCAAAAACAGGTGTATGCTCAGCGATAATTAGCGCAATCGTTCCAATTGCCATAACAATAGGAATAACACCCATCCACATATCTAGAACATTTTGAATGCCACCTCTTCCTACAGCACTCCAGTTTGTTTTCTTTGCCTTTCCAACTGCTTGCATTAAGCCCCACTTCAGACGTGATGTATTCGCTGGAATACTTTCATTTTTCATCGTAGATGATTCATCCATATACGTATCCGCTTTTCTAGATAACGGTGGAATGCGCGGACAAATGACAGCTGCTACAAGTCCAGCTATGACGATGGTGGTGTAATATTGAATAAACATATGCTCCAGATTCATTAACTCTAAAACAACAATCGTAAACGTGATGGAAACGACAGAAAAAGTCGTTCCTATTACGGCAGCTTCCCTTTTTGTATAATAGCCATCCTCATATTGTTTGTTCGTAAGAAGTACACCAATTGTACCGTCTCCCAACCAGGAAGCCATACAGTCGATAGAGGATCGACCAGGTAAGGTGAAAATAGGGCGCATTACTTTCGTAAGAAGTGCACCGAACAACTCTAGTAGTCCGAAATCAAGCAATAACGGTAAAAATAAGCCAGCAAAAAGAAACACTGCTACTAGTGCTGGAATAAGGTCATTGAATAATAGTCCCCCTGTTGCATCTGACCATATAAATTCTGGTCCAAGCTGGAAAAGGGTCATAACGGCAAAGATCATCGCAAGAATTCTTGCCCAAAACCATACAGGGCTAACATCAAAAAGCCCTTTTAAAAATGAATTATTCATAATTTTTTCCGGCTTGCTTACTTTCGTCACAACGGTCAAGACAACAGCTAATGTGATGATAATCGTCACGAATTCCGGAATGACAGATACAAAGGTGTCTTGAACCCAACCAGCAAGTAAAGCAACTGGTATCGTAATTTCGTCTTGGAAGGTAAAGGGAATCATAAATAGCATAATACCGATAAGTGAAGGGATTAAAAACTTTAGTATTCCTTGCGAATCCAGACGACCTTCCATATGTTGCACATCACGCGACTTTTCTAAAGCCTCCTTATTCTCAAACGAATCCTTCATGCACATTCTCCTCTCGAAAATTAATGAAAACGGATACATAATTGCGGTATTCACATATGGTATTTTATCCTGCAAATAGTTATGAGGACATCTTACACGGTTGAATTATACTATGTTTCCTTCTTATTTCCTATAGTATCATTTTCTTAAATCGTAAAAATATAACATTAATTATTCAAATAAACTTTCCCCACTCACATTATCCACTTGGTTTTGTTGACTTCAAGCTCTAAATCGCTTAAGCTAGGCTTTGATTGGAGGAATGTGGTACATGATTACTGTTCATAATGTAAGTTTACGATATGGAGATAAAAAACTGTTTGAAGATGTTAATTTAAAATTCACCCCAGGCAACTGTTATGGGGTTATTGGTGCAAATGGCGCAGGTAAGTCAACCTTCTTAAAAATTCTTTCTGGAGAAATTGAGCCACAAACTGGTAATGTTTCCATGGGGCCAGATGAACGTTTGGCTGTATTGAAACAGGACCACTTTGAATATGAAGAATATGAAGTCTTGAAAACCGTTGTTATGGGACATGAAAGACTGTATCAAATCATGGAAGAAAAAGATGCTATCTATATGAAAGCAGATTTTTCTGAAGAAGATGGAATGAAAGCGGCCGAGCTTGAAGGAGAATTTGCTGAACTGAACGGTTGGGAAGCAGAATCTGATGCAGCTGTGTTGTTAAAAGGACTAGGTATTACGGAAGAACTGCACACGAAAAAGATGGCCGATTTACCTGGTTCCGATAAAGTGAAAGTTCTTTTAGCCCAAGCCTTGTTTGGTAACCCAGATATCTTATTACTGGATGAGCCAACAAACCACTTAGATATTCAAGCAATTCAATGGCTGGAAGAATTCCTAATTAATTTTGAAAATACTGTTATCGTTGTTTCCCACGACCGGCATTTCTTAAACAAAGTATGTACACACATTGCGGACGTTGATTTCGGTAAAATTGAAATTTTCGTTGGGAACTATGATTTCTGGTATGAGTCTAGCCAACTAGCACTTCGCCTAGCTCAGGAAGCCAATAAGAAAAAAGAAGAGAAGATGAAAGAGCTGCAAAGCTTTATTGCTCGATTTAGTGCAAATGCATCGAAATCAAAGCAAGCAACTTCTCGTAAGAAGATGCTCGACAACATCACTCTCGATGACATTAAGCCATCATCCAGAAAGTATCCATACATCGCTTTCACGCCTGACCGTGAGGTTGGAAACGACCTGCTTATGGTAGAGAACCTTTCCAAGACGATTGATGGTGTAAAAGTACTCAACAATGTAAGCTTCACCATGAATAAAGATGACAAGATTGCTTTAGTAGGTAGAGATGAAATAGCGAAAACGACATTACTTCGTATTTTAATGGGAGAAATCGAACCAGATGAGGGTAGCTTCAAATGGGGCGTAACGACATCTCAGTCCTATTTCCCTAAGGATAATGCCAAGTTCTTTGAAAACGGCAACCTTACTTTAGTTGATTGGTTACGTCAATTTTCACCAGATGACCAAACCGAAACATTCCTACGTGGATTTCTAGGAAGAATGTTGTTCTCTGGAGAGCAAGCTTTGAAAAAAGCGAATGTCCTATCTGGAGGAGAAAAGGTTCGTTGTATGCTATCGAAAATGATGCTAAGCAATTCCAACGTATTGCTACTTGATGAGCCTACGAACCACTTGGATCTTGAGTCGATTACAGCTTTGAACAATGGACTTATTAAGTTCAAAGGCTCGATTCTGTTCACATCTCATGACCATCAGTTCGTAAACAGTATTGCGAACCGTTTAATTGAAATTACACCGACTGGCATCATTGATAAAGAAATGAGCTATGATGAGTACGTAGCGGATAAAAAGCTACAAAAGCAAATTGAAACGATGTACGCATCTTAAGAAAAGTGGACCTGTGATGGTCCACTTTTTTATACATAAGGGAGATTAGAATGAATACAGATGTCCGATTAGATTTCTATCATGATATGTATCGAAAAGCGTTAGAGCATTATCCACTTCCACCCCAGCAGCTTCAATTTACGGGTCTACCATTAGATTGTGTAGCTAAAGCTGAAACAGAGAACGAGTATTATTCCATCGTAATTTTATACAACGATGTGCCTGCGGGTTTTTTTGTTCTTCAAGGTTGGGACGGGGTGCAAACATACAGCGATAACCGGGAGGCATTGTTGATTCGTGCCTATTCGATCAATCCCACATATCAAGGAAAAGGGATTGCCAAAAAGTCCTTAGAACTTTTACCGACGTTTATCAAAGCGCATTTTCCAGAGCGAAATGAAATTGTTTTAGGTGTGAACCACAAGAATATCCCTGCACAGCAAGTTTATTTGAAGGCAGGCTTTGTCGATAGAGGGAAGCGAGTGTATGGAAAATTAGGAGAGCAGTTTGTGTTTCATTTGCAGATACAGTAGATAGGAACATCTATACTCTACAATCTACTAACTTTGCCTGATTAGAACGTATTTTTTCAATTTTTTGGAGGAAGATAATAGTGAAAAAATCAACTAGGAGGCGAAGTTAGATGAAGTTAGCTGCCCATGAATTACATGACTTACACGAATTAACGATGAGTTGCGTCAACTCTATTACGAATATGTCGTATATGCTTCAACATATTCAAGACCCGGAACTCAAAAGCATTGTAGAACGTCACTATCCTTTCCATATTAGAGATTATAATATGAAAGTGGAATTTTTAAGTCAACAGGAAGGGGCTAAGTTGGAGCTTCCCCTTTTCAAAGAACAAGGAAACTTAGCTGATTATACTCAATCACCAATGAACCAATATCCTCCTGTCCAACCAAGAACAATGGTACAAGATATGAATGACCGCGAAATGGCCACCAATTACTTGTTAACATTAAAGCGTTCAGGACGCGAATATGCGAACTCCGCAATGGAAGCTGCAAACCCTGAGCTTCGTTCCTTTTTACAAACCGCTTTCATGATGAGTTGTTCCCATGCGTACGACATGTGGCAATACATGGTTCAAAAAGGCTATTATCCTTTAGAACCAGCTGATCAGACTATGATAAGTAAGATCGGTGCTACGTATCAAGTTGTACCAGAAAATCAGGAAATCATTCAGCAAGCATTAAATAAATATAATAACCAGAATCCTATAGCTGGTGAAAGTGATCAAATGTACCAATAGAAAATGAACCACAAGCACAGTTAAAAAGCTTCTGTGCTTGTGGTTTTACAAAATCTAATTACTTTCCATTTCTGTTTGCTCCATACAATATTGAATCGCTTGATTGAGCCACTCCTCTTCCTTTTCTGTAAACGGAGAAGGTGTCATCTTTTCAAGTTGTTGAATATCTATTTCCTCCATGTCCGTATCAGCTAGCTTTTGCATCAAATCCTCTCCAAGAAATGCAAAGGATGCATCCAGATATGTTTGAATCATTTCTTGTACTTTTGGATCCTCTACAGGTTTACCAAATAATTGCTTTACTTCCTTAGCTAATTGGATGAAGGTTTGATCCAATGCAATTATTTCTTCTTCGGATTTCTTTGATAAATCTTCCGCAACGTCCGTCAACCTATGCCTATCTAACCATTCATTTTGGAGATGTTCTGTTTGCATCCCATGAATAAGAGTGAATAGTATATTGCTATCTACCTCTCCTTCTTCTTTCAATAGCTTAGCTACTCTCCTAACAGTCGTTATGGATTGGTTGATCCGTTCTTTTTCTTCTTCCAACGCTTGTAGGTGGAGGGACAAGGTGTCCACCAAGTCGACAGTAAAACTCGATTCGTCTAACATTTTTGAAATGTTATCAAGCGTGTACCCTAGAAACTTTAGACTTACGATTTTCTGAATGGTTAGTAGATCTGGATGATTGTAAATGCGGTGGCCCGATGTCGGATGCTTTTCTGGCTGTAATAGGCCGATTTCATCATAGTAATGTAATGTACGAATAGATATACCAGTTTTTTCTGAAAATTCTCCAATGGAATACTTGTTATTTTCTTTCAATCCCATTCCTCCCATAAAGATATATGCTTCATTATAAAACCTCACGTAACGGGAGATTCAAGAGATAATTTATCGAGATAAAAAACTATTCTCATACTGCTAGTTAAACAAATTCTACAAGGAGGAAGTCACTCCTGCTTGAATCAGAATCCCACTTGTTGAAAAGTGAATGTTAGAAGAAGTGCCTTCCTTTTTGTCTCTTTTGTGAAATTAATCACAAAGTTATTGCGCTTTATTTTAGCATGAGCTATACTCAATATAAAGTTTGTGATAATTATCACAATATAAGTGAATTGTTTCACATATCAGGAGGCGTTTATAAATGAAAGTAGCAGTGATCGGATGTACACACGCAGGGACAGCAGCAATTTCTAATATCTTAAAACTATACCCACAGGCAGAAATAGATGTTTTCGAAAAAAATGACAATGTATCTTTCTTATCTTGCGGAATTGCCCTTTATGTTGGTGGTGTTGTAGAAGATCCAAATGGTCTCTTCTATGCATCTGTGGAAGGATTCGAGCAACAAGGTGTGCGCATGCATATGCGTCATGAAGTAACAGTGTGTGATATGAATGCGAAAGTCTTAGAGGCGAAAAATCTAGAAACGGGAGAAGTAACAGACTATTTTTACGATAAGTTGATTATCACAACAGGTTCATGGCCTGTGACACCAGCCATTCCTGGATTTAATTTAGAAAATGTTCAGCTATGTAAAAACTTTACTCATGCTCAAGAGATTATTCAAAAAGCGAAAGATGCGAAAAACATTGCTGTAATTGGTGCAGGTTATATCGGTATTGAATTGGTGGAGGCATTCGAGCAAGCAACTAAGAATGTAACATTAATAGATAGTGAAACTCGTATTCTTAATCGCTACTTTGATCAAGATTTCACAGATCCACTAGAAGATACTTTTAGAGAGCTTGGTGTGAATCTTGCATTAGAGCAAACGGTAACGAAGTTTGAAGGAACGAATAAAGTAGAAACTGTTGTGACAAACAAGGGATCTTATGATGCAGATTTAGTAATCATGTGTGTCGGCTTCCGACCAAACACAGCACTTTTCCAAAACCAACTGAAAACATTGCCAAATGGAGCGATTATAGTAGATGAATTTATGAGAACGAGTCGTGAGGATGTATTTGCCGCAGGAGACTGTTGTGCGGTTGCCTACAATCCGACGAAACAAGCAGCTTACATCCCTTTAGCAACAAATGCCGTAAGAATGGGTACCTTAGTCGCTCATAATCTACTTCACCCAGTGCTTGCTCATCAAGGTACTCAAGGAACATCTGGATTAAAAATCTATCAGCATAACCTAGCATCTACTGGTCTTACAGAAATGGCAGCGGAAGCGAGTGGCTTACAGGTTCGCAGCGCTTTGTTAGTGGATACGTATCGTCCAGATTTTATGCCAGAAAACACGGTACTGAAGATTAAGCTTGTGTATGAAGTGGATACACATCGAATTGTTGGTGCACAGGTTTTATCTGATGCGGACTTCACCCAAGCAATGAATACGGTGAGTGTTGCGATTCAAAACAATATGACGATTGAACAATTAGCGTTAACCGATTTCTTCTTCCAACCGCACTACAATAAGCCTTGGAATTTCTTAAACCAAGTAGCATTGCAAGCGATGGGGGAGGAAGCAGAACGTAAATCTGATTTATTGCTCCTAAAATAAGTAAAAGGCTGTTCCCCTTGCAGGTGAACAGCCTTTTACTTTTAATTTATAGTCGATTACTTTCATTCTTTTTTCAAATACTTTTAATTCGACTCAGAATACTTTCAAGTACTTCCGAATTACTTTTAAAATAAGGATTAATACTTTCAAATCACGCTTTCGATGCTTGTATCAACTCCACAATCGCCTCGCGATCCCCATTATGAAGCGCATCGACGATTTTACTCCCCACTACTACACCATTACAGTGCGAGCTAAGCTCCTTCACATGCTCTGGTGTAGAAACACCAAATCCAGCTAACACTGGCGCTGAACATTTCTCTGTCAAGGATGCTAAATACTCCGCTAAATTTTCTTTAAAATCACTTCTAGCCCCTGTCGTACCAGTTACAGTAACGGCATATAGGAATCCTTCCGTACGCTTCGCAATTTCTTCAATTCGTTCCTGTGTGCTCGTTAAAGCTGCCAGACGGATCAAAGCAATACCCGCTTCCTTCAAGCTTTGAACGATAAGCCCTTCCTCTTCAAGCGGCAAATCAGGAATAATGAGCCCATCTACTCCAGCTTTATCACAGGCCATCGCAAACGCTTCTATTCCAAATGTGTAGATTGGATTAATATAAGTCATCAATACAACTGGAATTTCCCTCGAAGACTTAAAGCGTTCTAATTCGGCAAGTACTTTACGTAAACTTACTCCGTTCTCAAGAGCTCTTAAGCCAGCTGCTTGAATCGTCGGCCCGTCCGCTACGGGATCAGAAAATGGGATACCTAACTCGACAACGGTCGCACCGCTTTCTTGTAAAAAAGTAAGCTGTTCTTCTAATTGATCTAGTCCGCCATCGCCTGCCATGATATACGGAACAAATGCTTTATCTCCTTTTTCTATCGTGACTTGAAAGGCTTGATCTAGTTTTTGTTTACCCATTTATTTCACCTCCAAGAGCTGCACGAACGGTTTCAACGTCTTTATCTCCACGTCCGGATAGACAAACGACTAAAAGTTCTTCTTTTTTCATTTGTTTGGCCAGCTTCATACTATAAGCAATCGCATGAGCACTTTCCAATGCTGGTAAGATTCCTTCTGTTTTACATAAAAGCTGTAAAGCTTCCATCGCTTCCTCGTCTGTAATAGAATCATAGATGACACGATCGATTTCTTTCAAATGACTATGCTCCGGTCCAACACCTGGATAATCTAGCCCCGCGGAAATGGAATGGGCTTCTTGTACTTGACCATCCTCATCTTGTAAGAGATAGGTCATCGTTCCGTGTAAAATCCCCGCTTTTCCATCAGTCAAGGTCGCTGCATGCTTCCCAGTTTCAACCCCAGATCCACCTGCTTCCACGCCGTACAGCTTGACTTCTTTGTCTTCTACAAATGGATAAAACATTCCCATTGAGTTACTTCCACCACCGATACAAGCGACAACTGCTTCTGGAAGTCTTCCTTCTTGCTCGATAATTTGTTTTTTCGTTTCTTCTCCAATTACACTTTGGAAGTCTCGAACAATTTGTGGAAACGGATGTGGTCCCACAACCGAACCGATAATATAGTGTGTATCTTCGACATTGCTAACCCAGTATCTTAATGCTTCGTTTACCGCATCCTTTAACGTCCCACTACCTTGATCGACACTTTCTACCTTGGCACCTAGTAGTTCCATTCGGAAAACATTAAGCTTCTGTCTGCGGATATCCTCTTTCCCCATAAAAATGATGCATTCTAAGCCAAGTAATGCACAAACAGTAGCTGTTGCTACGCCGTGCTGACCCGCACCGGTTTCTGCCACTACTTTTTTCTTGCCCATGCGTTGGGTTAAAAGTGCTTGACCAATAGCATTATTGATCTTGTGCGCTCCTGTATGATTCAAATCCTCACGCTTCAAGTAAATTTTAGGTCCACCTAAATGGTTCGATAACTGCTCCGCATAATAAAGGGGCGTTTCCCGACCGATATATTGCTTAAAATAATAATCTATTTGACCCAAAAATTCCTGGTCCTTCATTGCCTTTTTGTATTCTGCTTCAAGCTCCAATACGGCGGGCATTAAAGTTTCTGGTACGAATCTTCCCCCAAAAGAACCGAAATGTCCATTTATGTCTGGTTGTTGATAGGTTCCCATCACTACATCACCTTCCTGAATTTTTTGCTGCTTTAACGAATGCATATATTTTATCCGGGTCTTTGCTTCCATCTGTTTCAACCCCACTAGAAATATCGACACCTACTGGATACACCTCTCGAATGGCTTCCGCTACGTTCTCCGCATGAAGACCACCCGCCAGCATTATTTTCCCTTCCAGGTTCGCTAATCCCTTGGCTAATGACCAGTCAAAGGTTTCTCCATTCCCCCCACGGTATTTCCCGGCTGGGCTATCTAATAAATAATAGTCACAGTTATAACGCTCGAGCGTTTGTAAATCCTCTTTCGAACGGACTTGAAATGCTTTAATCATTGGAACCTTTATTTGCTCACAGTAAGCAGGTGTTTCATCCCCGTGTAATTGAACGTAATCCAAACCTACATAGGTAGCTATTTCTTGAACCACTTCTGGTTCCTCATTAACAAAAACGCCCACTTTTTGAATGGAGCTCGGAAGGGTATCTGCGATTTCCTTCGCTTCTTCCTTTGTTACCATTCGCTTACTGTCCGCAAATACAAACCCAATAAAATCCGCACCTGACTCCACAACAGCTTTAGCTGCTTCGACTGTTTTAATCCCACAGATTTTGACTTTCATGATGTTTGCTCCCTATTAAATGGAATTCGTAGCTCTTCAAAGGTTTGTGCTAGATTTCCAGAACGCATCATCGTTTCACCAACTAGAATAGCGCGTGCCCCTGCTTTTTGTACCCGTTCTACGTCCGCCGTTGTTTTCATGCCACTTTCACTAATCAGCAAAGCATCCGAACGTTTAATATGCTGTGCTAGTCGTTCTGTAATACCGAGGTCTACCTCAAAGGTTTTCAAATTGCGATTATTCACCCCGATGATAGGAACCTCTAAATCGTTTGCTACTTCTAACTCTTCCAGATCATGAACCTCCATTAAAACTTCCAATCCTTTATTTGTCGCATAGTAAAAAAGTTCTTCTACCCTTTTTTTTGGTAAAGCTGCTGCGATAAGCAGAATGACATTTGCTCCATAATCATGAGCCCGATCGATTTGAATTTCATCAATGATGAAATCTTTGTTTAATAGCGGAAGCTGAACCGCTTTTCTTACTGCTAGTAAATCACCCATCGTTCCTTGGAAGAACGGTGTGTCCGTTAAGACAGAAATGGCACCAGCACCAGAGCTTTCGTACTCTTTCCCTTGGATAACAGGATCCATTTGATCATTTATAACGCCTTTCGACGGGGAAGCGCGCTTGATCTCCGCAATGATGTTCATATGTTCCGAATGCATAAACGTCTGGTAGAGAGATGTCGGCTGTTTTATTTCCGACTTCCCTTCCGAATGATAGGATCTCTTTAATTCTTCAACTTCCTTTTCTTTTTCCGCTAATATTTTATCTAGGATGGTCATGCTCTACACTCCTATTGTCCGTTTGCTATATTCCACTAACGTATTCAACTTTTCTAATGCAGCACCAGAATCAATGCTTTTTTTCGCTAAAGCAACCCCTTGCTGAACGGTTTCTGCTTTTCCATTCGCAAAAATTGCGAGCCCTGCATTTAACAGTACCGTATCCCGGTAAGGACCCTTTTCTCCGTTCAAAACTTGACGAAGGATTTCCGCATTTTCTCTAGAATCCCCACCCCTAATTTGATCTAAATCATAGATAGGCAGGTTCACTTCCTCTGGGTTTAGTGTGAACTGAATGATTTCTCCCCGGTCTAGAAGCACAAGATGATTTTCGCCTGCTAATGATGCTTCATCCATATAACCAGCTCCATTCACTACCAAAGCTCGCCGGCGTCCCAATTGATGCAAAGCACTTGCCATACTTTCTAGCATGTCACGACGATAAATACCAAGCAGCTGACTTTCTAATTGAACTGGGTTTGTTAAAGGACCTATTAAATTAAAAATCGTCGGAATCCGTAATTGCTTCCTTACTCCCATGATTCGTTTTAAAGATGGATGAACATGTGGAGCAAAAAGAAAGGCAATTCCTATTTCGTTCAGTAGTTCCTCCATTTGTTCTGCTGTTAAGGAAAGAGACACGTGTAGGTGCTCTAATACATCGGCACTTCCTGTTTTACTAGAAACACTTCTATTTCCGTGTTTCGCGACGGTAATACCTGCACCCGCTACAACGAAAGCTGATGTCGTACTAATATTAAAGCTCTGCGAACCGTCTCCTCCTGTTCCGCAGTTATCCATAACAGACGTAAGGTTAGAAAACTTTAACGGAGATTTTTCACGAATGACGTTCACTAATCCAGCAATCTCTTCCGGGGTCTCTCCCTTTACTTTTAAACCGGTTAAAAAAGCACCAATTTCCGTATCCGATACCTCTTCTCCAAACATTTGTCTTGCCGCCCCATCCATCTCTTCTACACTAAGCGCTTGGTGGTTAATTACCTTTTCAAGATACTGTTTCACGAGAATACTCCTTTCTTACCGTTGTAAAGAAATTGTTTAAAATCGTTTTTCCTGTTTCTGTACCGATCGACTCTGGATGAAATTGAAGGCCGTAAACTGGAAGTCGATTATGCTTTACAGCCATCACTTCTTGATCATCCATTGCCGTAGCTATAACGGTTAGCTCTTTTGGTACGCTATTTTTTTCGATAACGAGCGAGTGATAACGCATCACTTCAATCGGTTGGCTTAAATACTCAAATAGGTTCTCACTTTTATGGATCAGCATAGACGTTTTTCCATGTTTGATTTGCTTCGCATGAGTTATCGTTCCGCCGAAGGCAGCACCAATTGCTTGGTGCCCCAAACAAATACCTAGGATTGGATACTCTCCGGAAAGCTTCTGGACAACATCGATACAGATCCCGGCTTCTTGCGGAGTTCCTGGTCCCGGAGACAACACAATGGCTTCCGGATGTAATGCTCTTATTTCGTCGATTGTGATCTGATCGTTTCGAATAACTTGAACCGCTTCTCCTAACTCCGAAATATATTGATATAAGTTAAAAGTAAACGAATCGTAATTATCAATGAGTAGAATCATCGGTATCAACCTCCAATAATGATTTCGCTTTATTTAGTGTTTCTTGATATTCAGTAGCTGGATCTGAATCATAAACAATTCCAGCGCCTGCTTGAACGTAGGCCATTTTATCTTTGATCACAAGCGTGCGGATCGCTAAGGCAAGATCGAGATCTCCGTTCATATTGATATAGCCAACAGCACCTGCATACACGCCGCGTTTTTGTTTTTCTAGCTCGTTAATAATTTGCATCGCTCTTATCTTTGGTGCGCCAGAGACCGTTCCAGCTGGTAACGTTGAGATAAGTGCATCTATCCCGGTGTAATCCTTACGAAGTGTCCCTTGCACCTCCGATACGATGTGCATCACATGCTGATATCGTTCAATCGTCATATATTTCGGTATCGTTATACTTCCAATCTCACAGACACGGCCTAAATCGTTGCGACTTAAATCTACAAGCATCTTGTGCTCTGCCAGTTCCTTTTCATCAGCTAGCAGCTCATCTGCTAATTGAACATCCTCTTCCCTCGTTTTGCCCCGAGGTCTTGTTCCCGCGATTGGGTTTGTAATGAGTTGTGAGCCTTTTGTTTTAATTAAGCTTTCCGGAGAAGCGCCGAGTACGATATAATCCTCAAAATCGATGTAAAACATGTAAGGCGAAGGATTTGCTCGTCGCAAGTTTCGGTAAAACGTAAAAGGATCGGTATCAAAGCTTGCTTTCATTCGTTGTGATAATACGACCTGAAAAATATCCCCGTTTGTAATGTGTTCCTTCGCTTTTTCGACCAATTCCATGAACGCTTGTTTTTCTATCGATGGTGTAAAGGTTACTTTGGATACCAACACCTCTTCTTCTAGTCGGTGTGCCGCTATATCTTCTTGGAATGCTGTTAAGCTTTGTTCTAGTTGCTCATCGGTTCGTTCTCCCGATAAGTTTAAAGCTAGTATCGTAACCGTTTGTTTGAGATGATCAAACACAATCACATCCTGGTAAAACATTTGATGGACCTCAGGCATTTGGATTTCATCCTCCATGATGGCTCCAATGTGTTCATAGGCTCTTATCACGTCATAGCCCATGAAGCCAATCGCTCCACCGTAAAACGGAAAATCAAGATCCAAGGAATCATTCGGAATGTGCTGCTGTAACAGCTCTAATGGTTTCCCTGTTTCTTCTTGCGTGTTTTCTCCTTCGATGAGCGTGATGTTATTTCCACGTCCTATCAGTTCCTTGTAGGGATTTACTCCAATGAAAGAATATCTTCCCTTTTCACCCGAGATGGTGGAACTCTCTAGCAAAAACTTCTTCTTTCCTTGAATCCGATTAAAAACGGAAATAGGGGTTAATACATCGCCATTTAGTTGTTTGCTTTTATAAGAAATCGTTGATGTTGTCGTCATGTTTACTTCCTCCCTTAAAATAAAAAAGTCCCCTATATTTACAGTCCTAGCTGCAAATATAGGGGACGGTTTATATGCCGCGGTGCCACCACTATTGAAGGGATTACCCTTCCTCTCATTCGGATACGGAGGTTTCCCTCTTATATCCTATCCCAGTAACGGGGGATGCCGTTATTCCCTACTATTATTCAGGAATACTCTCGTAAGCCCATTCGACAGAACTGTTTTGCCAACTCCCACCAACGTCGGCTCTCTTAGAAAACAGTCATTCTGTGTACTCTTCTTACTCTACGATTTGAGTTTCTTTATATAAAATATTTTTTCTAAACAAAAAGGGTCTCCCTATCCGTAAAGGACGAGGAGACCCGTGGTACCACCTTCATTAGTTGCATGTGCAACTCACTTGAACCGCATAAGCCATTACTTATACGTATCTCTTTTATCGATGAGATTTTCGCCAAAGCCTACTGTTCGATTCGAAGTTCGGTTTGGAGCTCAGAAGTCCATTCACTCTAATAAACCCACTGATTCTCAGCACCATCAGCTCTCTTTAGGGATAGAAAAGAGTTACTACTCTTCTTCAACGCTTCTATTCGTTTCATTTCTGTTGAATATTATCTTAATAGCTGACCAATCTTTTGTCAACCATTAATTTTCAGAAACTTCTTACTATACTTTCCCATTTAGCTATGTGAGTTCTTTTTATTAGTTGCAATAGAAGGCAATCGTATGATTCCCTTCTTCTTCAAATAACTGGATTGTTTAATTTGGTATGGATATACCCAGCTTATGCGATTGGCAGACAAGTTGTGATTCGTAAGGTCAACCTGAGCTCCATTCCAAAATGCTTGCCAAATGAATTTGGAACAATAATTATTGGATAGTCTACGAAGCCAAGGGTCGAACAAATACCGTTGAACATGATCAATGTTTTCCTCTGCCCAAGCTGCCACCAGATCCGAGTTACCCCTTGGTCGCAAAACGAGAATGGATCCGCCATACTTATGTCTGCTTTTATAACGAGAGAAACTCTCTGAAAAGGCACCTAACGGATGGGAATGGTGAATGAGCATATCATGCCCCACAATCCCGGCATGACCGACTAAAAAGGTCGACCATCCTTTTGTGGAATACACAATATCACCAGGCTCCATGCTTATATTTGTTCCCTCGTATATCAATTTGCCGGCCATTCCTTTTTGGGTATTGCCTTTCCGATGCCTCTCTCAATGATACGTAAATACTGCTTGTCCTTGGATGCCACAAAGGTAACAGCAATACCAGTTCCACCGGCTCGACCAGTTCGACCAATGCGATGAATATACGTTTCCGGATCCTGGGGAATATCATAATTGAACACGTGCGTGACTCCTTCCACGTCTAACCCCCTTGCTGCCACATCAGTAGCAACGAGATATTGAATTTTCATATCTCTAAAACGTTGCATCGCTTTTTCTCTTTTGGCTTGGGACAGGTCGCCATGTAGTTCGTCTGATAAATACCCCATCCCTTGTAGGGCTGCATTTAATTTCATCGCACGCCGTTTCGTCCGACAGAATATTATAGCCAAAAAGGGGCGGAACTGATTAAGCACTTCGGTAAGCTTTTGTTGTTTCTCTCGATCGGTTGTTTCAATGACCATTTGTTTCACTTCATCTAATGTTACGTTTTTCCCCTTAGCCGTTACGTGCTCAGGCTTGTGCATATATTGATTGGCTAGCGCTCGCACCTCTTTTGGCATGGTGGCAGAAAAGAGCATTGTTTGCCTTGTTTCGCTTAGCATCTCGACGACCGCTTGCACCTCTGGAAGAAATCCCATATGCAACATCTGATCCGCTTCATCTAATACAAAAATGGATGCATTTGATAAATCCACCGTTCCTCGTCGTTGATGATCTAGGAGCCTCCCAGGTGTTGCTACAATAATGTGAACGGCTTTTCGTAACCTTTTTAATTGTGCTTCGATGTCTTGTCCACCATATACAGCGAGACTGTTGACTCCCGGTTTCGTAACGAGCAGTTTTTCCAGCTCTGTTGAAATCTGAAGGGCCAGTTCTCTCGTAGGAGACAAAACCAATGCTTGGACATTAGAATTTTCCGGATTGATTTTCTCTAGTATGGGCAACAAAAAGGCTAATGTTTTTCCTGTACCTGTCTGAGCTTGCCCAATAACATCTTTACCTGCTAAAAGTTTGGGAATTGCCTGGACTTGAATAGGAGTCGGCTCGCTAATAGCACTTTCTCTTAAGTGTTGGGTTGTTCGTTCGGATATACCTAGTTCTATAAATGATTGCATGCTGCACCTCTTTTAATAAGTTTGTTATCTAAAAATTTTTGTTTTTGACAATAGATATAAAATGCGACGTAACTCTAATTAAAAATTTTTTGAAAGAATGAAAAGTGAAGCTTGATGCCACGCTTCGGCAGAATACTCCGCTTTCCACGGGCACGGCCTCAATCTCCTCGGAAGAAACCCACTTCCTGCGGGGCTTTCACCTCGTGCTGTTCCCGTAGGAGTCTCCGTATTCTGCCTACGCTAAGTTACTACTTTCTAATTTGGTAAACTTGTAGCCTGAAAACAGCTAATTAATCCTCTAAATAATTGGAAACCCTATTTAAAAATTTTAATTCTGATAACTATGAAAAGCTATCTTAATAAGATTTCACTTACTTATAATATTAGTAAAAGTTACTTTTTACTTCTGAACTTTATTTGTCAGCTACTTACGGCATGATGATTGGAGTGGAGGGTAATCGACTCCTGCGGGAACAGCACGAGTTGAAGACCCCGCAGAAAAGCGAACTTTGCTTTTTGAGGAGACTGAGGCCGTGCCCGCGGAAAGCGATTACCCGCAACGGAAATCATCATCGTTGACACACCGAGCGGTCACTTAACCGATGATTTTGTAGTAGCTTTACTATTTCGTTATGTCGCATTTTATATCAACTACGAAGATGAAAAAGCAACTATATTCATGAAAAGAGCCATTAATAAAAACGTCTTTATTAGGATGGACACATTTTTCGTAAAAATGTCATATTTTATCAAATATTCCTATGCTAAGATGGTAAAGGTAAATATTGATGTTTATTCTAACACTTTCTATGGAAATAGAATATGTAAAGAATATACAATGTTAATTAGTTGAGTATGCCAGGAGGGTGAAAATTGAGGAAACTATTAATGGTTGTATTTCTTTTGTTAATTACTAGTTTCGGTGTCATCGGCTATGTGCAGAATCAAATAGATGCAGGTGGCGAAGTAAATCAAGAAACCCACAATGATGATCAATCTGAGATTATTCAATAACTCTAACATATAGAAAAAAGAGGAAGCAGTTCACACCAGCTTCCTCTTCCCTATTATCCTAGTATTTGTACATTAACTGTACGTACGCCCCAATCAAATGCTTCTTCCTTAGTTGGTACGTGGATATCGATATGGTGACCATCAATGGCTCCTCCGATATCTCCTGCAATGGCTTCTCCATAGCCCTCTACATATACTCTACTACCTAGTGGAATGACATCCGGGTCGACAGCGATGACTTTTGCATTCCTGTCTTCATTTAAGTTAATGCCTGTATAAGTAATTCCAGAGCACCCCTCACATTCCGCTGTATAAGCTGTTGCTTTTACCGTCAATTCTCTTACTACCTCATTGCCAGTAGATGTTGCAACAGCTTCTGGTTCGGACTCCTTCTTTGTGCTTACAGTAGAAGCTTTAGTAGATTCCTCCGCTACCTTCCCTTGCTCTTTAATCGTAAGATCTTGCCCGACTACGATTAGATCGGTAGTTAAGTTATTCCACTTTTTGATCTTTTCCACTGTTACGTTGTGATCCTGTGCAATATGACTTAACGTATCGCCTTTTTCTACGTTGTATGAAATCTGGTTATTTATCTCTATCTCTTGTTTCGGGTGAATTAAATCCGAATCTAGTTTGTTCCATTCCTTAAGCTTTAAAACGGTAGTGTCATATGATTGGGCGATTTCCCAAAGACTATCACCTTTTACAACTTGATAGTCTTCTGCAGATGCAGTGGTAGTTACTGTCCCGGTCAGAAAAAGGCCAAAGGCCAGTGATACCAGTGTTTTTTTCATCTGTGTTTCCCTCCTTTTTTTCTGACAAGCCTTATCCTAACACATGAAATAGTTTCTTGTGTTTACAATGGATTTAAGTCTCTTTTACAAAGATTACGATATATGGATGGCCTGTCACATTTGTCATTCTGGGGCAATAATTACTAGTTTTATACATAGATTCGTAATATTTTTTCTAGTTTTTATTAATTTGATAGAAAAGTAGGAGATAGAGAAGATAAGTTAGTTCTAAGAGACTAATTGGATGGTAAATACTAGTAGATAGGCATCTAACATTGTGTTAAATGGCTATTACATTAGCTCTACCATATTTGCCTTAGCCTGTAAGCAACTAACAACATAAAAGAATAAGTTATTAAATATCATTGAAAGCTAGTAATAAAATTCCATTAACTGCAAACATGATAACGAACAATGCAGGTTTATATTGGAAAAGGTGGCAACATGCGTCACCACCCCAACCTTAGAAAAAATTTATATCTTAGTATCTATCTGCGTCGTGTCCTTCTTTCTTGGCTTTATCCACTGCATCTGCAGCTCCAGAGCTTCCTAACGGGGACCCACCAGATTTTGGTGTCATGTTTTTAGCTCCCTTGGCAAGCCCTTCTTTTACACGCCGGCCATAATCTTCGTCACACTTCGTGAACATGTCAATCATCTTATCTTGAATCTCTTTACGACATGGCAGCAGTCCTGTTACTAAGTTGTTAATGAGATCTTCTCGTTCCCATTCTTCAAACTCGCGATACGTTTCACCAGCTTGTTTGAAATCATTTTTTCGCTCAATGGATTCTCGAACAAGCTTACCTTCAACATGTGGTTGATAGTAATCATGATCGCGTTTTACCTCTTCTAAGCCATTCATGTTGGAAGGTTCATAATTCACATGAGGATTTGACCCCTTATCATTACGATAAGCCATTTGGCCACCCTCTTGGTTCGTACCAACATGCTTATCCGGTGCATTAATCGGCAGTTGAAGATAGTTGGAACCTACGCGATAGCGCTGTGTATCAGAATAGGAGAAGGTACGACCTTGCAGCATCTTATCATCCGAAAAGTCCATCCCATCCACAAGCACACCAGTACCAAAAGCAGATTGTTCGACTTCATTGTGATAGTTATCTGGATTTTTGTTTAAGACCATTTTCCCTACTTTTAAAAATGGGAATTGATCCTTCGGCCAAAGCTTCGTATCATCTAACGGATCAAAATCCAGTTCAGGATGCTCTTCATCTGTCATGATCTGTACGAAAAGCTCCCATTCCGGGTAATCGCCATCTTCAATGGACTGATATAAATCCTGTGTGGCGTGATTTGAACTCATAGCCTGAATCTCATCCGCTTCTTCTTGGGTTAAATTTTTGATTCCTTGAAGGGGCTCCCAATGATACTTCACTAAAAAGCCTTCATTTTTCTCGTTTACCCAACGGTATGTATTTACCCCAGAACCTTGCATTTGACGGTAGTTTGCCGGTATTCCCCATGGAGAATTTACGAATGTAACCATGTGCATCGCTTCTGGAGTATTACTCCAAAAATCAAAAGCACGTTCACTATCTTGAACATTGGTGATTGGATCTGGTTTTAAAGCATGGATGAGGTCAGGGAATTTAATCGCATCGCGAATAAAGAATACTTTCAGATTATTCCCGACAAGATCCCAGTTTCCATCCTCCGTATAAAACTTGATCGCGAAACCTCTCGGGTCACGAGCTGTTTCAGGGGAGCCAGCTCCACCAATAACGGTTGAAAAACGAACAAATACAGGTGTCTTTTTCCCTTTTCCGGAAAAAACCTTTGCTCTCGTGTACTTTTCAACCGGTTCGTCTCCAGCCGTTCCATACGTTTCAAAATATCCGTGTGCACCAGCACCACGAGCGTGCACTACACGTTCTGGAATTCGTTCACGATCAAAATGAGACAATTTTTCAATAAATTCGTAGTTCTCTAAGGTGGCAGGTCCTCGATTTCCGACCGTTCTCGTGTTTTGATTGTTCTTAATAGGATGGCCTTGTCTTGTTGTCAGTGACTTTTCATTTTCACCTTCCGCAAATTTCTTATTTGCATCTTTTTTGTCCAAAAAAATCCCTCCTCGGAAAAGTGTCTAAAAGACGTGTTTAAAAAGGAGGATACACATTCCAACTTTTTAAACATCTCTTCCACCCATTTTTTCCTGTGGAGGGATTTTTATACTACATATCTTCTATATATTTCAAGTTACTGAACGACTTTCCAATTATGATTACAAGTCGCCTGAATGGTTTTTCGATCTAACAAGTAATTGGCAATGAGTTCTGTCATATCAATAGGAATCTCTTTAACAAGTGGTTTGCCTATGTACATATCAAAATTACCTGCACCACCTGCCCGATAATTGTTCATAACGACTTCGTATTCCTTGTTTTCATCTATTGATTGACCTTGATAATTCAACTTCGTGACGCGCTCACCGACTGGGTTTGATACGTTTAATTCGTATTCAATCCCTTCCCACATATCGTAATTGTAGTGCTGTGGCTTTGGTTCCATAAAGGAAGGATTTACGGTTATCTTTCCATCTACCACATTGAAATAACTCGCACTTTGCTCAAGCGCATCCTTTACGTCTTGTCCTGTAATACGAATCACGCTTAACGTATTTGGATACACGTAATTGGAAACGATGTCTCGCATGGTCACCTTTTGGCCAAATCCTGGAGAGTCATTATTAAATAGAGAAGTATTTGAAATATCAACACCCGTAGCATCCATTTGTACTTTATTTATAAATTCAATGAATGGTGTGTCTTTTAATCTAGTCTCCAATGGATCGGTAATAGATAGATCTCCTTCTACTTCTCCAATTGGCGTATCTAACCATTGCTGTGTTTGATCCTCAAAATCTGCGATAAGTTCTTGAAGATCCTTATTTGTCGTAAGGTTTGCTACTTCAATAAGTTGTGAGGAGGAGCTGTCTATCTTATACCTATCTCCTTCTTGAAAAAGAGAAATTTGAATTTCTCCAAGTTTTTGTCCATGGTTACTAGGCTGGACAATGGTTACACCATTTACCTTACCGGCTAGGGAGCGATGCTGATGGCCTGTGATGAGGATATCTAACCCTTTTATTTCTTGGCACATTTGGTAGCCTTGGTTTTCCCTTGTTAATCGTTCAGTTGGTTCTCCTGTATCGAGGTCTCTTTCGAAACCACCGTGGTAGGAAACGACCATCACATCTGGATTCTCTTCTTTGCGAATCTTCGCTACCCAAACCTTCGCTGTTTCGAGAGCATCTCCAAACTTTAGTCCCTTAATATGGTTTGGGTCCTCCCAATTCGGAACAAAGTGCGTTGTTATTCCAAGTACAGCAATCTTCACTCCCTCTATTTCGTGAATTCGATAAGGCTTCCCATACGCTGGCTTACCTGTTTGTTCATTTATGACATTGGCAGATAACCATGGGAACTCGGACTGCTCCACAACACTTCTCAAGTAATCTAAACCGTAGTTAAACTCATGATTTCCAAAAACCGCCGAATGATATCCTAGTGCATTTGCTACTTTAATAACTGGGTTCTCCGTATCTCTGTGATATTTGGAATGATAATAAGTCAATGGACTTCCTTGAATGAGGTCCCCGTTGTCTAATAGCAAGACGTTGCCAGCGCTTCTTTTCTTTTTTATGTATGTTGCTAGTTTAGCTAATCCTAATGGTTGATCACTTCGGTCTCTATAATGAGTAGGAAATATGTATCCGTGAATATCACTCGTTATAAGGATGGTTATATCCTTCTTCATGATAATCCCCCCTAGTTACCCTTTTATAACATGTAAGAGCTGCATATATAAAGTAAAGAAATCTTTACATAAATTTACAATTAATTCACTCTGTTTCGACAAACTGCATGCTATATTTAACAAGTATTAAATATCATCGTTCAATGGGGGAATTTTTCGTATGTTAAAGAAACTCGCAACATTATGTACAACTCTAGCTTTAACCGTTGGTATCATTAGTGCTTGTGGAACATCTGACGACAGTCAAAATGGAGAAGGCGGCAGTGAAGCATACATACCTGAGACACTTACTGTACAATTCGTACCATCTCAAAACGCTGAAACTTTGGAAGCGAAAGCGAAACCACTTGAAGGGTTATTAAGTGACGAACTAGGTATCCCTGTAGAGGTAAGTGTGTCTACTAATTACAACACGATTATTGAAGCAATGGCCTCAAAGAAGGTAGACGTTGGATTCTTACCACCAACAGCTTATGTTCTAGCTAAAGAAAAAGGTGCAGCTGAAGTTATTCTTCAAGCACAACGTTATGGTGTGGATGATGAAACTGGTCAACCAACTGATGAATTAGTAGATGGCTACAAATCTGAAATTATCGTTAAAGCTGATTCTGGTATTGATAGCCTAGAAGATTTGAAGGGCAAAAAGATTGCATTCCAAGATGTTACTTCCTCTGCTGGATATGTTTGGCCTGCAGCTGCTTTGATGGATGTCGATATTGATCCATTACAAGATGTCGAATCTGTAACCGTTAAAGGGCACGACCAAGGTGTACTTGCCGTTTTAAATGGGGATGTAGACGCTGCGGGAGTCTTCCAGGATGCACGTAATATTGTTTCTGGTGACTATCCAGATGTATTTAAAGATACAAAGGTTATCCATTTTACGGAGTTCATCCCGAATGACACGGTCTCTGTTCGTTCTGACATGGATAAAGAGTGGGTAGATAAAATTACAGAAGCCTTCATCAACATCGGTGAAAGTGAAGAAGGGCATAAAATCATAAAAGAAATTTACACTCACGAAGGATATGTAGAATCTGATGACAGCAAGTTTGATATTGTAAGAGATTACGCTGAGCGTGTAAAAACAGAATAGTTCTCTTCTTTAAGTGCGTGTTCAAAAAGGAGGATGAAAAGGACCAAGAAGTTCGAGGCAGCGCAGCTTTGAGGACAAGCTCATTGCTTCGGAAGCATGATCACCGCACGCAGAAAAAGTGCTTTCCTTTTTCAAGGACCGGACTTGCACAGGATGTGCTGACTTCTCTAGTTGTGCACAAATGTTTTCGGTGGGACGAGTAACCGCAGTCCCAGGACGTGGACGACTTTAGCAGAAGATCCACTTTCCTTTTAGATACGTGAGCAAGGCCACTTCTGCGAAGTAACTTCCTTGCTGCCTTGCACCGAGGAATTTTACTTCCTTGTAATTCTAGAAGACGCAGGTGCACTGTTTTTTGAAAAGCAAGCTAACGAAGAAAATCGCCGTGTCATTTTTACCGGACTTTTTGAACAACCTCTTCAAAAGAATACTAATATCACAGCCAGTGAGTTATATGCACTGGCTGTACTTTTATTATGTTTGTATAGACTTATATAAAATCACAACTAAGATCTTTCTAAATTTCACACAAAGGTTGGTATGAAAATTGATTGAATTCCAAAATGTCTCAAAGGTTTATCCCAATGGAACACAAGGACTTAAAGATATTAATGTAAAAATAAACAGAGGTGAGTTTGTTGTTATCGTAGGTCTATCTGGTGCAGGGAAATCCACCTTTCTTCGTTCCATTAACCGCCTACATGAAATTTCTTCTGGAAACATCATCATTGATGATCAATCCATTACAGAAGCGAGAGGCAGTGAGCTACGCAAAATCCGTCGTGATATCGGGATGATATTCCAAAGCTTTAATCTCGTTAAACGTTCTACTGTACTGCGTAACGTTTTATCCGGGAGAGTTGGTTATCACTCTACATTGCGAACTGTTCTTGGGCTTTTTCCGAAAAATGATATGGAATTGGCATTCCATGCATTAAGACGAGTGAATATTTTAGAAAAAGCTTATACTCGTTCCGACCAACTATCCGGAGGCCAGCAACAACGAGTATCCATCGCTCGCGCTCTTGCTCAAGAGGCAAAAATCATCCTGGCTGATGAACCTGTAGCCTCTTTAGATCCACTTACCACGAAACAGGTAATGGATGATTTAAAAACTATTAATCAAGAGCTAGGTATTACCACTGTCGTGAACCTACATTTCATTGATATTGCCCGGCAGTATGCTACTAGAATAATTGGTCTTCAAGCTGGTGAGATTGTATTTGATGGTTCAGTAGAAGAAGCAACAGATGAACGCTTCGCGGAAATTTATGGACAACCATTGGAAACAAAAGCAGATGAACAAACAGGAGCGTTGGCCCATGAATCCAATTAAAGAACAACAACTACCTCAGCCGCCAAGTAAATTAAAACCTGCGTTAACAATCGTTCTCATCCTTTTGGCTATTTGGCTAAGCGCAATGAAGACAGATGTACAGTTAAGCGAGTTTTTCTTAAGCTTCGGCAACATGTGGGACCTAATCGTTCAAATGTTCCCACCAAACTGGGCGTATTTTAATAATATCGTTGTTCCAATGTTAGAAACGTTGCGTATGGCGGTTATTGGTACAACTGTTGGAGCAATTTTTTCTATTCCAATTGCTCTTTTTTCGGCTAGTAACATGGTCCAACTCCGATGGGTTCATTATCCAGTACGTTTCGTGTTAAATCTCATTCGTACTGTTCCAGAGTTATTACTTGCTGCAATCTTCGTTGCAATTTTTGGTCTTGGACCACTACCAGGTATTTTGGCTATTTCCTTATTTTCTGTTGGTATTATTGCAAAGTTAACCTATGAATCGATTGAATCAATTGACAAAGGTCCTTTAGAAGCGATGACTGCTGTTGGAGCAAACAAAATCCAGTGGATCGTATTTGCCGTTATTCCACAAGTAGCCGCTTATTTCATTTCCTATGTGTTATATACGTTTGAAGTAAACGTCCGTGCCGCTGCCATATTAGGGCTTGTTGGCGCTGGGGGTATTGGACTTTATTATGACCATACTTTAGGATTCCTAGAATACGATAAAACGAATATGATTATCATCTTTACGTTAGTCGTTGTTTTAATCATTGACTACATCAGTACGAAATTACGGGAGAAATTATTATGAGTAGCACAACTATACCAACTAAACCAAGAAAAAGAGTTTTCCTTCGTTGGACAGTCGGAATATTATTGTTATTCATCTACGTATGGGCTTTTTCTGGCGTACCGATGGAGGGCTTTAAAGAAACGGCTGGTCAAGTGTCAAAAGCAATACTTTCTGGGTTATTTCATCCAGATTGGGACTATGTCTATTTGCCAGAAGGGGAGGACTTATTAAGAGGACTACTCGATACGCTGGCCATTGCCGTATTAGGAACCTTTATCTCCGCTTTTCTTTGTATTCCATTTGCTTTCTGGGCGGCGAATAACATGAGTAAAGGGGTAGCGATAACCGGTGCCGGTAAATTCATGCTTAGCTTTATCCGTACGTTTCCCGAGCTCGTTATGGCACTTCTTTTCATTAAGGTTGTTGGACCAGGATCATTCGCCGGGGTACTAGCGTTAGGACTTCATTCAATTGGCATGCTAGGGAAATTGTTCTCAGAGGAAGTGGAAAATATTGACCTAGGACCATCAGAAGCTTTAACCGCAACGGGAGCCAATCGTATGCAAACCCTATGGTTCGCGATTATTCCACAAGTATTACCAGGCTTTTTATCTTATACGCTTTACCGATTCGAAATTAACCTTCGTGCCGCTACTATTTTAGGGATTATAGGTGCAGGTGGGATTGGTACACCATTAATTTTTGCATTGCAATCGCGTGACTGGGAACGGGTTGGAATTATTCTATTAGGGATCATTGTCATGGTTTCTATTGTGGATATTATTTCAGGCTATTTACGCAAGAAAGTTGTGTAAAGTAAAAAACAGCAATCAGGAAGATTCCCGATTGCTGTTTTTGTTATTCTAAGCCATTCTTTTTGATAACGTCTTGATACCAATAGAAGCTTTTCTTTTTAATTCTTCGAAGATCCTTAGGACCATCTTCATCACGGTTCACATAAACGAAGCCGTAACGTTTTTGATAACCGTTTAACCAGCTTAACAAGTCTGTAAACGACCAAGTGCAATAGCCTAGTACATCTACTCCATCGGAAATAGCTTCTTGAACGGCTTTTACATGGCTAGCTAAGTAATCAATTCGATAATCGTCATTGACTACATCGCCTTCCTCTAAATCGTCGAAGGCACCAAGACCATTTTCGGTGATTAGCACTGGTAATTGGTAACGGTTTTGAATTCGACGAAGTGCGATTCTAAGACCATCTGGATCGATGGTCCAATCCCAATCAGTAGTTCCTAAGTAAGGGTTACTAATGGTTTTGAACACTCCAGGAAGACCTGAATCTTTTGTCGTCCCTTTTTTCCCGGACGTATTCATTTTCGCTTCTCCAACTCCACCTTCTAAAGGGTTATGTTCAAACGTTCCAGTTTGGTAGTAGTTTACGCCCATAAAGTCCGGCTTTGCTTCGGCAAGAAGCTCCATATCACCTGGTTCAATTGTCGGTGCAAGACCATTCTTTTGCAAGTAGTTCCAGGTAGATTGTGGATAAGTTCCCCATGCATAAACGTCCATCCACCAGTGACTGTTCATTTCTTCTGCATTTTCCGCAGCAATTACATTCTTCGGGTTGCTATCGAATGGGTAGGCTGGACCGTATGCAAAGCTTGGACCAATTTTTCCATCCGGAACAATTTTGCGGAACGATTGAATCACTTTTGCATTCGCTACACTCGCAATATGGTTCGCTTGATACATTCTCTTAAGATCTTTAACTCCAGGAGGATGGATTCCATTACGGTAGCCAAGTCCTACAAAAATATTTTGCTCATTTAGTGTAACCCAGTGTTTCACTCGGTCTCCGTACCGTTTAAAAAGCTCCACACAGTAGTTGTCGAAGTCTTCAATGATTTGGCGAGATTCCCACGCGCCATATTCATCCATTAATGCTTGAGGAACGTCCCAATGGTAGACAGTAACTAATGGCTCAATGTTGTGCTCTAACAATTCATTGATTAAGTCATCATAGAACTTAACACCAGCTTCGCTAATTTCTCCTTTTCCATTAGGGAAAATTCTTGTCCAAGCAATGGAAAAACGGTAAGCTTTCAGACCCATTTCGGCCATTAATGCTACGTCCTCTTTATAGCGGTTATAGTGATCGACCGCAACATCTCCATTCGTTCCTTTATATGTAGTACCTTCTTTCTTTGTATAAACATCCCAGACAGAAGGGCCTTTGCCATCCTGGTCCCATGCTCCTTCTATTTGATAAGCAGCAGATGCAGAACCCCATAAAAACCCGTCTGGAAACGGTGTCGGCTTTTTGTGCTCCATGGTTATTCCTCCTTCAATAATCATTCTTTTCTATTGTAGCTGAATCCAGATAGAAAATGAAATAGAAGCCACCAGAATTTTTTCGAAAACTTCACACTTATATTCCATCAAGAACAAAAGCGCAAGCGCTCGTTGAGCGACGTACGGACTGGACTGAGCCGTAGGAGATAAAGGAAACACGGCGACCTTAGGGAGCCGATGTTGACTTATCGTACGAAGGCGAGGGAAGTCTCGCTAGTCGCTGAGCGCTGGAGCTGGACGTGGCTGTTGCTACATGTTATCCACACATAGCCAATTTTATAATTTCCTAAGCAACAAAAAAATCGGGATTACTCCCGATTACTTAAACTCAGATATTAAAGTTTTCGCTTCTTTTCTCGGTCTCTCTTTCGGTACTTTAGCTGGGTAGCCAATCTGTAGCATTGCAGCAATCTTTTCCCCTGGTTGAATGTCATACGTCGCCCGGACTTCCTCGTTTGTAGTAAGCTGATTTGTTTTCCAAATCATACCGATACCTTTTTCCCACGCAAGAAGGCTAAAATTATGCACGACACAGCTTGTTGCTGCATAATCCTCTTCTCTTAACTTCATGTTTGGATTTTCATTCATAACAACCATGAGGAATACCGGTACGTCCATAATCTTTTTATAGGCGACTTCCCCGTTCTTGTTTCTTTCTTCTACCGTAGTCCCTTTTTCATTTAACTTCCGATTAATATCGGCTAAAGGCTTACGTGAATCTCCTCGAATAAAAACAAAGCGCCAAGGCTCTGTCATTTTATGATTCGGAACCCAAATCGCAGTCTCCAACAGCTCCTTTAACTCTTCAACTGGTACAGTTTTTTCTTCATATAATTGAATAGACCTTCTGTTCTTTATAATGTCTGACAAAGTCATCGCAGTCACTCCTCTATCTGCCTGATTAGATGAAAGTGAATCATTAAGCGTTGCCATTCTGTCTCCTCCACATCTATATGCTCAACATTTGCTATCCATGATTTTTTAAATGATAATCGTTATCAATTATACTATCAAATAGAAGAGAATTGTCAACAAATGACGGCAAAAAAGGATTGCAAATGCGTACCGGTCGATGTAACATAAGGATAGATCAACTAAGTAAATTAATTTAATTAAGTTATTTAAAAAGGAGGGAATTGGTTTGGATTTTCATCAATTACAGCAAAATTTTGAACGAATCTTTCAAAGAAAAGAAGAGCCTCGCATGTTTTTTGCACCAGGACGAATCAATCTAATTGGAGAACACACCGATTATAATGGTGGCCACGTTTTTCCTGCATCCATCTCTTTCGGAACCTATGCGCTTGTCTTGCCAAGAGAAGATCGAAATCTTAGATTTTACTCAATGAACTTTCCGGAAGTTGGCGTCCGCTCCGTATCGTTGGATGAATTAGATTATAAAGATTCCGACCAATGGACGAATTATCCAAAAGGTATGATAAAATTATGGAAAGAAAATGGGTCCCCTACGCCATTCGGTGCGGATATTTTGTATTACGGGAACATCCCAAATGGTGCTGGGCTATCTTCTTCCGCTTCGATCGAGCTCGTAACTGGGGTCATGTTAGAAGGTCTCTACGACACAGCCATGGATCGAATTCAAATGATTAAACTAGCACAACGAGTCGAGAATGAATATATCGGCGTCAACAGTGGGATCATGGATCAATTTGCAATAGGCATGGGGAAAAAAGACCACGCTATTCTACTGGATTGTCAAAGCTTAACCTATGAATATGCACCGATTGAATTGGACCAACATACGATCGTCATCATGAATACGAATAAACGACGTGAACTAGCTGGCTCCAAATACAATGAGCGCCGATCTGAGTGTGAACGCGCTTTGTCAGATCTACAAAAAAAGCTTTCTATCCAAAGCCTGGGTGACTTAACGGAAGAACAATTTGAAGCACACAAACATTTTATTCAAAATGATATAGATCGTAAAAGAGCAAAACACGCCATTTACGAAAACCAACGTACCATTAAGGCGTTGGCTGAATTAAATGCAGGGAACCTGGAGGAGTTCGGTGCCTTAATCAATGCATCTCACCGTTCCCTTCAACAGGATTATGAAGTGACAGGGATTGAGCTTGATACCTTAGTAGAAGCGGCCTGGGATCAGGATGGGGTCCTTGGCGCTCGTATGACCGGTGCGGGATTTGGTGGTTGTGCTATTGCCATTGTAGAGAAGCAACTCGTTTCCACCTTTGAAAAAAACGTAAACGAAACGTATCAATCCAAGATCGGGTATGTACCGACCTTTTATAAAGCCTCTATTCATGATGGGGCAACAGAACTGCTTAACGAAGGGAGCTTATAATATGGCTATTTTAGTGCTTGGTGGAGCTGGATACATCGGCTCTCATGCTGTCTATCAATTAATCGATCAGAAGAAAAAGGTAGTCGTCATTGATAATCTGGAAAACGGTCATAAAGAAGCCGTTCATCCAAATGCCACCTTTTATGAAGGCGATATGCGTAACGTTGATTTTTTGAGAGATGTCTTTCAAAAAGAATCTATTGATGCTGTAATCCATTTCGCCGCCAACTCTTTAGTCGGGGAATCGATGGAAAATCCTCTTAAATATTTCGATAACAATGTCCATGGAACACAAGTGTTATTACAGGTGATGCAGGAAAACGGAGTTGATAAAATTGTCTTCTCTTCCACTGCAGCTACGTACGGGGAACCAGATCAAGTTCCGATTACCGAAGAGATGCCAACGAACCCGACGAACACCTATGGGGAAAGCAAGTTAACGATGGAAAAAATGATGAAATGGTGTGAAGCGGCTTACGGTATTCGTTATGTTTCTTTACGTTATTTTAACGTGGCAGGTGCGCGTCCATCTGGAGAAATTGGCGAAGATCATGATCCTGAAACGCATTTGATTCCAATTGTATTGCAAGTAGCACTAAATCAACGAAAAGCGATTAGTATATTCGGGGACGATTACCCGACAGAGGATGGCACTTGTATCCGTGACTATGTTCATGTAGAGGACTTAATCGCTGCACATCTTTTAGCCTTAGAATACTTAAACGATGGTGGAAAAAGTAATGTGTTCAATCTAGGAAGTAGCCAAGGTTTCTCGGTAAAAGAAATCATTGAAGCAGCTAGAAAAGTAACGGGACACCCTATTCCTGCTGAGCTAGCACCAAGACGAAGTGGAGATCCAAGTACGTTAATAGCTTCATCTGAAAAAGCAAAACAGATTCTAGATTGGGCCCCTCAAAGAACCAATATCGAAACGATTATCTCAGACGCATGGAATTGGCATCAGCACCATCCTGCTGGATATGGAAAGGATGTGCGTTCCTAATCATGTCGATATTCCTTACGATTGATCATCTCGTTCAAAAAGGAATAGAGGTTCAACTTATAGAGGAGAGAGATGCCCTTTACGTTCGTAATCAATTACTTGGTTTATGTCGGCTAACGTCTTTTGAAGTTGAAAACGGGAAAGAAACAGAGCCGATGAGCATCCCCCAGCTTCTTGAAGAGATTGTTCAATACGCCATAAAAGAAAGTATAATCGAAGATATTTTTGATGAAAAAGAAATCTTCTCAGCGAACTTGATGAACTGTTTTCTCTCCAAACCATCAGACATCAATCGAGAGTTTTGGAGAAAGTATGAGGATTCGCCTGCATCAAGCACCAATTACTTTTACCAATTAAGTAAGAATAGTAATTACATTCAAACAGAGCGAGTCGCGAAAAATATCCATTTCACAGCAAGTACCGAATACGGGGAAATGGACATTACGATCAATCTATCTAAACCAGAAAAAGACCCGGAACAAATAAAACGGGAAAAAGCAATGAAAAAGCAGTCCCATTCTTTTCCGGAATGCGTGCTCTGTCCGGAGAACGAAGGCTATGTCGGAAGAACGGGATACCCAGCTCGCTCCAATCATCGTATTGTGGAGCTAGAGCTAGAAAAAGAACGTTGGTTCCTACAATACTCGCCATATGTCTATTATAATGAGCATTGTATCGTATTAGCCGAAGAGCACCGCGATATGAAGATGGATCACAGCACCTTCCAACGATTACTCGCTTTTGTGGAAACTTTTCCGCATTATTTTCTTGGTTCCAATGCGGATCTTCCGATTGTCGGTGGTTCAATATTAAGCCACGATCATTATCAAGGGGGAAATTATTCCTTTGCGATGACTAGGGCTAGTGAGGATTTCCATTTTGACTTAACCGATTATCCGCAGGTTGAGGCGACGAAATTAAATTGGCCCATGTCAGTCATACGATTGCAATCCCGGGGGAAAAAGGACTTAATACAAGCCGCAACAATGATCTTGGATAAATGGAAAGACTATAGTGACGATGCAGCAGATATTATCGCTTATACGAATGAAACACCTCATAACACGATTACCCCAATTGCACGAAAAAGGGATACTATATGGGAGCTAGATTTGGTACTTCGCAATAACCGTACAACCAAAGAGCATCCACTTGGGATTTTCCATCCTCATAAAGATGTTCATCACATTAAAAGAGAAAACATTGGGCTTATAGAAGTAATGGGGCTAGCGGTCTTACCCGCACGCCTGCAAGAAGAACTGAAAGAAATCAAAAAGTTTCTATTAAATCAAGCTCACCAAGTGGAACCTTATCATCAAGAGTGGGCAGCGAAAATAAAAACTAGACATTCTATTACGAAACAAAATGTCGATGAAATTGTCGAGCTTGAATTAGGTAAGAAGTTTACGAGAGTGCTAGAAGACGCTGGCGTTTTTAAACGAACGGAAGGCGGAAAGAAAGCGTTTCAACGATTCATCACTCACTTAAACAACTAGTAAAGGAGGAAAATAACGATGGATATCAATCAAGAAGAGCTTTCTGTCCCATCTGAACAACCTTTGGTAGAATACACTTTAAAAAATGATCACGGGATGGAAGTAAGCTGCCTGAATCTAGGTGGTATTATTACTAAAATTCTTGCACCAGATAAAAATGGCCAACTAGAAAATGTCGTTTTAAATTTCAAGGAAAAAGAGACCTATTTAGAAAATCCACCGTTCTTCGGCGCATTGATTGGTCGTGTTGCTGGTAGAATTCAATCTGCACAATTTGAATTAGACGGTGAATCCTATTCCTTACAAGCTAATGACGGACCGAACCACCTTCACGGAGCCGATACAGGTTTTCATAAAGTAGTTTGGGATGTTGAAACTGTCGAAACTACTGACGTAGTGAAGCTCGTTTTGACCCACTTTAGTCCCCATGGAGAGGGTGGATATCCTGGAAATCTTAAAGTGAAGGTTACGTATTCCCTGGACAATGATAATGCTTTTTCTATTCGTTATGAAGCAACATCAGATAAGAAAACTGCTCTTACATTGACCAATCATTCTTATTTTAACTTGAGTGGTAATCTGAAAGCAGATATCCAATCTCATGAGTTGAACATTGATAGCGATCAATTCGTAGAGCTAGATGAAGCCCTCATTCCTACTGGCAATCTATTAGACGTGAATGATACACCTTATGATTTTCGAAGCAAACAAGCGATTCGAGTTGGCGTGGAATCCTCCCACCCACAAAATAAAGTTGCTGGAAATGGTTATGACCATTACTTCGTTCTTAATAAAAAGGCAGATCTGGACATCAAGGTATCTGAACCGGTTAGTGGAAGAACGTTAACCGTTAACACAGAGCAACCGGGTTTTGTCTTGTACACATCAAACATGCTACCAGAAGACTTGAAGCTTGGTGATGGACCTTCGAAGAAATATTTAGGGTTATGCTTAGAAACACAGGCTTCCCCAGCTTCGTTACACCATGCGGAAGGATTTCCAAGTGTTGTGTTGGAGAAAGATGAAAAGTATTCGAAGACAACTACTTTTAGATTTGGTGTCGAGTAAAGAAAAAGCTACTTTCTCTTTGATGGAGAGAGTAGCTTTTTTTGGTGTACGAGTATAGGATTTATTTGTGGGTAGATTTTTTCGGCGTTCGACGCGATATTTCGGCGCTTGAGGCGCTTTTTTTCAGCGTTCAGACTTTTTCCGGCGTTCACGGGCCGGATTTCGGCGTTTATTTTCTTTTTCCGGCGTTCGACGCGATATTTCGGCGCTTGGGGCGCTTTTTTCGGCGTTCTGATTTTTTTCGGCGCTCGCGGGCCGGATTTCGGCGTTTATTTTATTTTTCGGCGGTCGGTGCGATATATCGGCGATTGGGGCGCTTTTTTCGGTGTTCTGATTTTTATCGGCGTTCGCGGGCCGGATTTCGGCGTTTATTTTCTTTTTTCGGCGTTCGGCTCGATATTTCGGCGCTTGAGGCGCTTTTTTCGGCGTTCTGTTTTTTTTCGGCGCTCACGAGCCGGATTTCGGCGTTTATTTTCTTTTTCCGGCGTTCGACGCGATATTTCGGCGCTTGAGGCGCTTTTTTCAGCGCTCAGATTTTTTTCGGCGTTCACGGGCCGGATTTCGGCGTTTATTTTCTTTTTCCGGCGTTCGACACGATATTTCGGCGCTTGAGGCGCTTTTTTCAGCGTTCAGACTTTTTCCGGCGTTCACAGGCCGGATTTCGGCGTAAAAATCCATATATCAGTGCTCAATCCACCTATCTACTTCAACTGAAACAGTTCCACTAATAGAAGAGCGATTGCTCCAAGTGCCGCTGCCTCTTTTCCTAACTTAGAAAATTCTACTTTTGTTTGCTTCACTTCATTCGTAAGTCCACGCTCCGAAATAGCAGTGTGTATAGCATCCATTAAGAAAGGTTTTGCGTTTGCGACTCCTCCACCAAGTACGATTCTGCTCGGGTTGACGATGTGAATCAGATTGGTTAGTCCGACTCCTACATATGTACCGACTTCATTCCATATTTGGAGCGCAAATGCGTCGCCCTCAGATGCGGCTTTGTAAACCAATTCACCTGTGATTTTATCGAGATTCCTATCTACAAGCTCTAGTATCCTACTTTTTTCCCCATTAACAAGCGCTTCTTTTACTCGTTGCTCGATAGAGGGGCCTGAAGCAAACGTTTGAAAACAGCCCGTACTTCCACATTCACATAATCGACCATGAAGATCTAAAGTCATGTGGCCAATTTCCCCGGCAATATCATACTCTCCATGGAGAAGTGTTCCATCTAAAACAATCCCTGCTCCGATACCACGACCTATATTGACCGTTACCATACTACGGGTTGGTTCCCAGCCACCGAACCACGATTCTCCAAGTGCCATTGCTCTAGCGTCGTTTTCTACCTTAACCGTTAAATCAAAGCGATCTTCTAGTACCCGTTTTATTGGAATGTTCTCTAAATGCAGGTTAGGAGCATACTTCCCGATTCCATTTTCTACGTCTACAACGCCATGCATCGCAACCCCAATCCCAATGATTTTCTCCTTAGGTTGAGATACCGCCTGTAGCATTTGTTCCACACCGTCGATTAGGACAGAAAGAAACGCTTCGTTCGATAACTCTTTCTCTAATTCTATTGAGAATTCACTTTTCTTTTCCCCAGCTAAATCTGTAAACAAAAAATCTACTGTTTTAGGGCCAGCATCCATCCCAATCACAAAAAATTCTTCATTATTAATAACGAGCATCGTCGGTTTTCTTCCACCTTGAGAGATGCCTTGGGTACTTTCCTTTACGATTCCCTGCTCAATAAGTTCTTTCACGATGGAACCTACTGTTGGTGGCGTTAAGCTCGTTTCCTTTGCGATATCGGCACGGGAAATGGAACCACTCGTCCGAATTTTATTTAATATAATCGATTTATTTAAGGATTTCATCCATTGAAAACTACCACGTTGCATCGAATCACCACCCAACTATTCCTGAAACCTATATGTATTCATAATAGCATAGCTGTTCGAATCCCTACAGAGGGAGTCTTAGTCTTATACGGTCTCGACACACAATACCATGTTCATAGATTGGCTCTGAATAGTTTCTTACAAAATAGTCTTGGTCTATAGAATCTATACGAAATCCACATTTCTGATAGAGAGCGAACGGACCAATGCTAGAATTACCAGTACAAACTTCTAACTCGCGATATCCGTTTTTCCTAGCTTCCCCTATCGCATGCATGACTAACTCCTTGCCAATCCCTTTTCCTTGCTCGCCTTCCGCTACAGCTACATTAACGATTTCTGCACGGCCTTCCCCAGTCTGCAATAAAACATATGCGCCTATTGTTACGCCATCCTTTTCTGCCACATAACAATCTCCAGCTTCTAAGTAGTTTTGAATCAAATCCACCGCTGGATCCGCTAATAAAAGCAACGACATAGGTGCTTCTTGCCTATCCTCTAATTTGCGAATGTTCATTCGGAAACTCCTCTTAACAGAAAAAGCTCCCCTTATCGGGAAGCTCCTCTTTAATAAACCCCTCTGATATGTGGGTGAATGCTTTCTTTATAAAACGCTTCTAATTGATTTAACTCTTCTTCCGAGTAGCCTTTTGTATTCAATGTTTCTAAATTATCTTCTACTTGTGCTACGGTTTTAAAGCCTGGAATCACACAAGAAATAGCGTCATGCTCCAAAATCCATTTTAGTGCAGCACGAGTCATATTCCCTCTATCTTCTGCGATCCATTCTAGCTGTTGTGCGAGTTCCACCCCTTTGTTAAACTCCACCCCAGCAAAGGTTTCACCGACATTAAAGGCATCTCCATCTTTATTAAAGTTACGATGATCATCGGATTCAAATTGATGGTTCTCTGAGAATTTTCCTGTAAGCAGCCCACTTGCTAAAGGTACACGAGCTAAAATCCCTACCCCTTTTTCTTGGGCTTGTGGAAATAGCTTTTCGATTGGTTTTTGGCGGAAGATATTAAAGATAACTTGTAACGTACTTACACCTGGATTTTCTAAGCAAAATAATCCTTCCTCCACTGTTTCTACACTAACTCCGTAATGACGAATTTTCCCAGCATGTTTCAATTCATCTAATACGTGAAACACGCTTCCATCTTGCAGAATTTCCATTGGTGGACAGTGAATTTGGTAGAGGTCTAATGTATCTCTCTCTAATCGTTTAAGCGTAGCGTCTAAATACGCTTCGACGGATTCCTTGCTATATGTTTTGGGATCATGAATATCTCCAGCACGACAAAACTTAGATGCTATGTAAATCTCGTTTTCTTTTCCTTTCGTCGCTTTGGCAAGGAGCTCTTCCGCATGGCCATCACCATATACATCGGCTGTATCAAAAAAGTTCACTCCAGCATCCATGGCTTTCTGTAATCCTTTTAGAGCTTCTTCATCACTGGAGGAGCCCCAAGAGCCACCAATTGCCCATGTGCCGAAGCTTACCTCACTTACTTTTATACCAGTACTTCCTAGTTGACGATAATTCACTATTTACTCACCAGCCTTGTCTAATATAATACAAGTATGCCATGAAGGTGTATGCGCTAACAACTTTTCTGCATAGGAAATCCCTTGTCACTAAACAAGGGATCGTAGTTTAAAATAAACTGCTCGCTTCTTTATAAGGGAGTTGGTGAGCTTCTGCAACTGCTTGATAAGTTACATATCCTCCTAGTGTGTTGATTCCTTTTAAAATAGCGGCGTTGTCTTGGCTTGCTTGAACATATCCTTTGTTGGCAATCTTCACCGCATACGGAACGGTAACATTCGTTAAGCCAATGGTAGACGTTCTTGGAACTGCTCCTGGCATGTTGGCTACCGCGTAATGAACGACCCCATGCTTCACGTAGGTTGGATCATCGTGTGTGGTAATCCGAACCGTTGTTTCAAAAATACCACCTTGGTCAATGGCAACATCTGTAATAACAGAACCGTTCTTCATCGACTGCACCATTTCCTCGGTTACAAGCTTAGGCGCCTTCGTCCCAGGAATGAGAACAGCCCCGATGACTAAATCAGATTCCTTCACTGCTTCCGCAATGTTCAAAGGATTTGACATCACGGTATGAACTTGATTGCCAAAAATATTATCTAATTCTCGTAATCTCGTTGGACTAAGATCGATGATCGTAACATCCGCCCCAAGACCTATCGCAATTTTAGCTGCATTCGTCCCAACGACTCCACCACCGATAATCGTTACTTTTCCTCTTTTCACTCCGGGAATCCCACCGAGTAGTATTCCTACGCCGCCCTTTGTTTTTTCCAAAAATTGCGCCCCTATTTGGGAGGCCATTCTACCGGCTACCTCACTCATCGGGGTAAGGAGTGGCAAACCTCCATTCGCATCTTGGATCGTTTCATAGGCAATCCCAACGACCTTAGAGTCCACTAATGCTTGTGTTAAGCCAGGTTCTGCAGCTAGATGTAAATAGGTGAATAAGATGAGTCCTTCATGAAAATAGCCATATTCCTCTGGTAGTGGCTCTTTTACCTTCATCACCATCTCTAGTGACCAAACGTCTTTTGCAGTCTCAGCAATGACGGCACCTGCTTGTTTGTATTCCTCATCTGTAAAGCCGGAGGCATCACCTGCTGCTGTTTGAACATAAACTTCATGGCCCGCCGCTTTTAGAGCATGGACTCCAGCTGGGGTAATAGCTACTCTGTTTTCATTGTTTTTTACTTCCTTTGGAATTCCGATCTTCATCCTAATCCTCCTCGAATCTATTCTTAAAGTGAAAAAATAGATTCCTTCAATGTTTCTATTAAAAGGCTTAAATCTTCTTCTGTTATAGATAACGGCGGACTTAAGGTTAAGATGTTATTGTGACCTTTTACGGTGTCGCCATTTTTTCCTATGATTAAGCCTTTTTGTTTACAAGCGGAAATGACTTTATTTAACTTATCTGGATGAGCAGGCTCTTTTGATTGCTTATCTTCTACAAGCTCAATTCCTAGCAACAATCCTTTTCCGCGGATGTCCCCTACATGAGGATGCTCAAGTAATGGCTGAACCTCCCGTAATAGGTGCTCTCCTAAAACAGCAGAGCGTTCCACGAGCTGCTCTCGTTCCATAATCTCCATGTTTTTCAAAGCAACGGCGCAAGCTGCTGGACTCCCACCAAATGTGTTTACATGTCTAAAGTGGTCATACTCCTCTGTCCCTTTAAACGCTTCAAAAACCTCTTTTCTTACAGCTGTTGCGGATAATGGCATATAGGAGCTCGTAATTCCTTTCGCCATCGTGATAATATCCGGCTTAATTCCAGCATGCATAAACCCAAACCTTTTCCCTGTTCGTCCGAAGCCACAAATTACTTCGTCGATAATGAGAAGCGCGTTATGCTCATCACAAATTTTCCGTACTTCTTGTAAATAATGATCATGTGGAACGAGTACTCCCCCACCTGTGATGATTGGCTCCATGATGACTCCAGCTATCGTTTCATCTAGCTCCCATGTCATGACGCGATCAATCTCACTAGCACTATGCGTGCAGCAGTTTCCATCTGAATCCACAGTACTTCTGTAACAATCTGGTGGTGCCACATGTAAAAAGCCTTGCCCTAAAGGCTCATATTTATATTTTCGAATCGCCTGTCCGGTAGCCGCTAAAGCTCCCAGCGTATTTCCATGGTAAGACCTGTATCTGGAAATGAATTTATACTTATCATGGTTTCCCTTTTGTCGGTGGTACTGCCTAGCAATCTTAAAAGCTGTTTCATTCGCTTCAGATCCACTGTTGGAGAAGAAAATGACGTAATCCCCACCGAGCCATTCGTTTAATTTTTCCCCTAAAGCGATGGCTGGTTCATGACTATGAGTTAACGGATAGTACGGTAGTTTGCTTAACTGCTGATAGGCAGCTTCTGCTAATTCTTTTCTCCCATACCCGACATTCACACTCCAAAGGCCCGACATTCCATCTAAGTAACGATTGCCCTCATGATCAGTAATCCAAGCACCATTTCCTTCTGACACGATCATTGTGGCACTTGGGCTAAAGGGGCGCATCCCATGCCATACATACTTTTCATCTTTTGTTTTCCACGTATCTACTGAGCTTTTCACGACCACCTATTCACTCCTCTTGAACAGACTTAAAAACGAGATGTAATCATTTTTTTACGAGTGTAGAACTCTACGCCATCTTTTCCGTTAGCATGTAAATCTCCAAAAAACGAGCTTTTTGCACCAGAGAAAGGGAAGAATGCCATCGGTGCAGGCACCCCAACGTTTACTCCGAGCATTCCTGGCTCCGCTTCTTCACGGAACGTACGAACTGCTTTCGCATCCTGTGAGTAGAGAGTTGCAGAATTTCCAAACTTAGATTGATTAACGATGTCTAAAGCTTCCTCTAAGGAATCCGCTCGTAAAATACTTAATACAGGTGCAAAAATCTCATCCTTCGCAATGGCCATATGTGGCTGAACTTGATCAAAGATAGTAGCTCCGAGAAAATAACCATCAGGATGGTCTTCTTTATCCTTGCGCCCATCTCGAATAAGTTTTGCTCCTTCCTTTAAACCGAGCTCTATATAGCGAAGTGCATTGGAACAGTTTTCTTCTCGAATAACTGGTGTAAGAAGGACCCCTTCGTCAAATCCATTTCCCATTTTGATTTGATTGACTTCGTCTACTAGTTTTTCAACGAAATCATCACCATCTCCCACTACAACAACGGCACTACATGCCATACAACGCTGTCCTGCGCTACCGAAGGAAGAGCTAATAATGTTTTGTATCGCGACCTCCTCTATCGCATCTGGCATCACGATATGGTGATTCTTCGCACCAGCAAGTGCTTGAACACGTTTGCCATTAGCAGCCGCTTCTTGATATACGTATTTCGCAACAGGCTCTGAACCAACAAAAGAAATAGCTTTTATATGTTCATGAGTCAGGAGTCCATTTACAACATCGTGAGCTCCATGCACAATGTTAAAAACACCTGCGGGTAATCCAGCTTCTGTAAACAGCTCCGCGAGTCTATTGGCCAATAAAGGCGTTCTTTCAGAAGGTTTTAAAATAAAGGTGTTTCCACAAGCAATAGCTAACGGAAACATCCAACACGGGACCATCATCGGGAAGTTAAAAGGAGATATCCCTCCAACAACGCCTAATGGGTAACGAAACATTTGCGAATCTATATCGGTTGCAATCGTTGATAAGTTATCCCCCATCATTAAGGTTGGAGCACCGGCGGCAAATTCCACACATTCAATCCCCCGTTGAACCTCTCCGTACGCTTCCTTATAGCTTTTTCCATTCTCCCTCGTAACAAGCTCTGCTAGTTCTTCATGGTGGTCCAATAAAAGCTGTTGATATCGAAAAAGGACTCTTGCTCGTTTTGGTACAGGGGTCTTACTCCAGAACTTAAATGCTTCCTTTGCTATTTCAACCGCATGATCGACATCACTAAACGATGAAATCGGTACACGGGCAATCGTTTCACCTGTTGCCGGGTTCGGCACTTCCTGGTATTGATCGGTGTTTGCATCCACCCACTTGGCATGGACATAGTTTTGTAATACGACTGTCTCTTGTTTGGTGTCCGACATAGTTCCCCTCCTAATATTTTTAATTTTCCAATTTATTATCTTCAGTATAGTCAGAGCTAGAATGGCTTGCATTAGACATAAGGTTAAACAAAGAAATATTCCGTTTTACGGATTGAGCAATTCGCTGAAACCCCTTGAAATAAAAGGATTCTAGACGTCTCAAGCTAATATAAAAGCCAATCGTCAGTTACAATACAAACGATTGGCTTTCTTTGTCTATAATTCTAATGGCTGCTTAATCGCCTCTACTTTTTCGGTTCGGTAAATATCGTTTCGACGATCGATAAGCTGAGTTACTGTACCAACCATTCGATTGCGTTGAAGCATTTCAATATCAACTTCTCCGACGGTGACTTCCTCAACGTTCACACCACTTTCGGCTATGATGCCCTTGTTCGGGAAGCTAAAATCAGACGGAGAAAAAATAGCGGATACCCCGTACTGCCTATTCAGATGATACACCTTCGGTAAATGACCAACCGTTCCAGCTAATACCGTGTACACTTGATGCTCGATCGCTCTCGCTTGTGCACAATATCGAACACGTAAGTATCCTTGCTGGTCTTCCGCTGAATATGGCGTAAATAAGATTTGGGCTCCTTGATCGACAGCTAACCGTGACAACTCGGCAAACTGAATATCATATCCGATTAAAATAGCAACCTTGCCACAATCGGTATTAAACACATTTAAGGATTTCCCCGGCTGGGTGCCCCACCATTTCTTTTCGTCCTTCGTAATATGGAGCTTATATTGTTTATCAATCGCTCCATTTCGATGAAAGAGATAGGATACACTATAAACGGAGCCATCCCTCTCTGTGAAATGGGTACCAGCCACAATGTTAATGCTATAGCGAATCGCTAAATCGGAAAACAACTCGACGAAAGCAGGCGTATATCGTGTCAGCTTCCATACTTGTTTACTCGGTACTTTTTCCTCATGCAAAGAAAGAAGCTGCAAGGTGAAGTTTTCTGGAAAGACAACGAAGTCAGATCTGATTTTAGAGCTGGAGTCCACGAAATACTCACATTGCGATTTAAAGTCTTCGAAAGATTGGATTTCCCGAAGCATGTATTGTACAGAAGAAATACGCACTGGTTTGGATCGCTTATAACGAAAGTCTTCCGCCACATCTGGCTGGTAGTCCACATTAGCCCACTCCATTAAAGTGGCATATCCTAACGAGTCCTTATCAGGCGGGAGATAATTCGGTAAGATTCTCCTCAGTTTAAATCCATTCATCGTTTGGAACGTTAAGACAGGGTCATAAATTTTTCGGCTAATGACCTGCTCCGCATATTCCTCTGGTGTCCTTTTATCAGCGTACTTATGATAATTCGGAATTCTCCCACCGAAGAGAATACTTTTTAAGTTGAACTTTTTACAAATATCTCTTCTGGCTTGATACAATCTTCTTCCGATTTTCATATGCCGATATTCGGGATGAACAACGACATCAATGCCATATAAATTCTTTCCATTTGGATTATGATTTGTAATAAAATTGTTCCCAGAAATTTGTTTCATCGTATGCTCTTCCGGATATTCATCAAAATTAATGATTAAACTGGAGCACGATCCAACGATTTTGCCATCAAACTCAATGCACACTTGACCTTCTGGAAAAATACGCAAATGACTTTCAAAATGCTCCCTACTAAATGCAATGTCAGGTCCAAACCCTAACCTTGCAAGTGCTAACAACTCGTCAATATCATCAAAGGTCATGTTTCGGACGACGATTTGATGTTCAAACTTAGAGAGGTCATGTTCGGACAAGGTATTCCTCTCTTTTTCCAGCATAATAACCCTCCTCTGGTTATTAAATCATGTGAATCGAAATGTATTTTTCTTCTAAATACTCGAGAATGCCCGACTTTCCACCTTCTCTCCCGATTCCACTTTCTTTATAACCACCAAACGGTCCTTGTGGAGTAACAGGTGCAGGATCATTTAATCCTACAATCCCATAATCCAGCTCCGCCATTACACGTAAGCCTCTGCTTAAATCGCTTGTATAAAAATAGGCAGCTAGCCCATATGGTGTGTTGTTCGCTTTTTCAATAACTTCTGCTTCCTCTTTAAAGCTAAAGATTGGTGCAACTGGTCCAAAGGTTTCTTCTGTCGCGATTTGCATATCCTCTGTAGCGTTGGTAATAACGGTGGGTTCAAAGAAATAACCGCCTAGTCCGTCTTCTTCATAAGGATTCCCGCCACAGAGCACTTGACCATTCTTAGCCACAGCATCTTGGACATGTCGCTGTACTTTTTCATAAGACGCTTGGTTGATTAATGGTCCTACATTCACTCCATCTTCCAGACCATTTCCGACCTTTAGTCCACGAGCTTTTTCCGCTAGAATCTTGCCAAATTCCTCTTTAATCGACTCATGGACGTAAATACGGTTCGTACAAATACACGTTTGCCCGTTGTTCACAAACTTCGTTGCGATTGCGCCTTTTGCTGCAGCTTCCAGGTCAGCATCTTCAAATACGATAAACGGTGCATGACCTCCTAGCTCCATGGAAACCTTTTTCACAGTATCCGCTGATTGTTTTAATAAAAGCTTTCCAACTGCTGTTGATCCAGTAAACGTAATTTTCCTTACAATTGGACTACCTGTTAAGACTGGTCCAACCTCTTCCGCTGGTCCGATGATTAGATTGGCAACCCCTTTTGGAAGGTCTGCTTCATCAAAGCATTCAAACATTTTCATCGCAGATAATGGGGTTGCGGGGGCCGGTTTAATCACGACCGTACAACCTGCTGCGATTGCTGGGGCTATTTTTCTTGCAATCATGGATAACGGAAAGTTCCACGGTGTAATAGCTGCCGCTACTCCGATAGGCTGTCTTAGAATCATTAAGTGTTTGTCGGATTGATTAGCTGGAATGGTTTCACCATATACACGTTTCGCTTCCTCCGCAAACCACTTCACATAAGCAGCAGAAGAGTCCACTTCTCTGCGTGCTTCGCCTAGTGGTTTTCCCATTTCTGTCGTAATCGTTCTAGCAAGCTCTTCTTTCTTTTCTTGAAGCTTATCTGCTATTCTTTCTAAATACGCACTTCTTTCTTGTGCCGTTCTTTTTCGCCAAATGGAGAATGCAGCGTTAGCCGCTTCAATTGCTTCTTGCGTTTCCCCTTTTCCCGCCGAAGCAACATCGGCTATTTTCTCCCCTGTCGCAGGGTTGATCACTTCCATCGTTTTTCCAGAATTAGCTGGACGCCATTCGCCGTTTATATAAAGCATGGTAACCCCTCCCGATTATTAGGACTCAAACGTAATCTTTTCAAAGGTTCCTTCCGCTGGTTTCCCAACACATACATACATATTCTTTTTCGATAAATTCATAATGATAGAAAATACCGTTTCCATTTGTCTATGCTCTGGTGCAAGCTCGTTTTTATAGTGATTAATGGAGTTTGGCTTATTGAACGTGTCAGAAAGCCAAGTTTTAAACGTATCTTCTGTAATGTCTTCTCCAGATTGAAGAGATAAGTCGATCAATTGCTCTGCTCTCTTCTTTCGTATCATGGAATCATCAAAACGAAATTCGTTCATATCTTTTAAGTGTTTCTTCAATTCATTGGAAAGGAGGTGATTGCTATGAACAAGTCTTCCCATTTGTGTTCCTACTTCATAGATTCCAAAAGGAGATACTTCAAAATTGACGGCCATTCCCTTGTCGGGTTCACCCTCATCCGCACCGATCAGGAAGCTGGCTGCTGATGCCATTTGTCCTGCTTTTATTTTCGAAATGGCTTCCGTTAAGGAATAGGAGTCTAGGACACCTCTAAGTCCTAAATGAATGGGAACCTCATTGGACTTTTTATCTGTTAAAAGGGCATTAAAGCAAACACCCACACCGGAAGAATTCCAACCTATCTTTCCAATCATTCCACCTTCTGTAATCATTTGAATATCTGGCTTATTTTGTTGCTGGATGGATAGAGCAAGCAAGCTATCTGTTTGACGTCCTTTCCAATCCCAATTCTGTGCGATAATCGTGTCCCGATGGATAGGAGGGTATAGAGCCATTGCCGTACACCCATCTGAAAAGGAAGATCCTTTGTAGCCAGCTAAAGCAATTTCACTTCTAGCATTTAAGGCTAAAATGTCTTCGAAATCCACACCGGCACCTTCGGCCACTCCTTGCATTTCTTCCACCAGATCGTAGTCATACTTCTCTATCGAATCGACATGCTCAAGGGCGTATTCCCGAGCTTGTTGCCAATCAATTTGTTTATATCCGTGAAAAAGCTTTTCATAGGTTTCTAAACTGTGTATGACTTCCTTTTTTCCTTTACTTCCATGCTCGTATCCAATTTCTTTTGCTGTACCTGATAAGGCCAGTTTTTTCATAAAAGTAGACCCTTCTCTCGTTTTCTTTTATTTAATAATTCTCTTGACTTCCCGCTTTCATTTTTATTAGTCTAGCAAGTTATAACTTCGAGCACCTATGGAACTGCCACGTCCAGCTGCAGTCCAGCTACACGGGCCCTCTCCGCTTTCTAATGTACCCCGCGCTTTTGTTCTTAAGAAGATCTATCTTTATACTTGTAATAATATTTCATTAAGCTAACAGCTTTTTCATGCTGACTGTGGAACGGGATCGGCATGACTCTATTCACTTCCAATGGGTTTGATTCCTGTTCTTCTGACGTAATTTTTTCTGCAATAACTTTACCCATATACGTCGACATTGCCGCACCATGCCCCGCATAGCCAAAGGCAAAGTATGTGCCATCTTTTAGCTGCCCGACATATGGGAGTTTTTCTTTTGTAAATCCAACTTTCCCTCCCCATTGGTATTCCACCTTTGCATCCTTTAAGTCCGGGAATACGTTTACCATGCCTTCAGCCAACCGGTTGAATAATTGTTTTTGATCTCGTTTACTAGATGATCGACCTGATCCACCAAACGCTACTCGGTTATCCGCGGTTCGACGGAAGTAATAGAGTAAATGCTTCGTATCCGAAACCGCCCTATCATGCTTAATAAGCTCCTCCAACATTTCCGGTGGGAGTGGCTCAGTAGCAACCATAATACTCTCGATTGGTATAATGGTCCGCTTGATTGTCTTATTTAAATCACCGGAGTATGCATTTGTCACGATAACAATTTCTTTGGCAAATACACGACCTTTATCTGTATGAACAATGACTTTGTTATTTTCTCGTTCAACACGGATTGCATTGGAATTCTCATAGATGGTTCCACCATGTTTGACTACTGCATCCGCTAATCCTAACGCATAATTTAATGGGTGAAAGTGTGCACTACTTGGATCTACACGTCCCCCGTGATAGAAAGTCGTTTTTAGCTCTGATTGGATTTCCTCAGGTTTTACGACCTCTACTCGATAATCAAACTCTTTCTCCAATACTTCTTGCTCTTTTTTAAAGCCTTCAACGTGTTCTGGCTTGTAGGCTGCTAATAAGCTTCCATTTCGTTTAAAAGAACAATCCATTCCGTTTAACTCAATAATATTTTCAATAAGATCGATAGAGTCTAATGACATTTGAAACATTCTTTTGGCATTTTCTAAGCCCTTTTTCTTTATCAAAGAGCTAGCTGACCCAATAAAACCGGTTAGTACTTCTCCTCCATTTCGCCCACTCGCACCACTACCTACCAAATTTTTCTCCAAAATAATAGTTCGGACGCCTTTTTGTTGTAAAAAGTAAGACGTCGCTAATCCGGAATACCCACCACCGATGATAACGACATCACAATGCTGATCTCCTTCTAATGAAGGATGTTTACTTCTTGTATTTGAAGTCGCTTCCCATAATGACACATTGTCCATTGTTCCACTCCTCTAGTGCTAACTAATAATCTTCCTACTCTTTCTCTACATAAGTAAATTCTTATCCTTAGACGATGTAAATCGTAAAAAGACGAAAACAGATATTAAAACAAGTATCATTAACAAAATCGATAACGCAGATCCTAGCTGCCAGTTCATACCAACGACGAATGCATCCCGAATGACGTTCCCAACCATTAGCAGCTTAGAACCCGTCATTAAATCGGTTACGACAAAAACACTTAAGGCAGGTACGAATGTAATGATGAATCCTGCCAAAACTCCAGGGAAAGTCAATGGCAACGTGACCGTTAAAAACGTTTTTATCGGGTTCGCCCCTAAATCTTCTGCTGCTTCTAAATAGCTTTTATCCAACTGTTCAATGGATGAATAGATTGGAAGAATCATAAATGGTAAAAAGCCATAAACGAGCCCTACGATAATGGCAAACGGTGTATATAACATCGTTATCGGTTCTGAAATAATTCCTAGCTTCATTAAAAGGGCATTGATAACGCCTTCATTATTTAAAAGAATAATCCATGCGTATAAACGAACGAGTAAATTGGTCCAGAACGGGATCATAACGAGTAATAACAGCATGTTTTTCCATTTGCCAGCATGTGCGATAAAATAAGCAAATGGATACGCCAACAATAAGCAGATAAGCGTTGCTCCTAACGACCAAACAATGGAGTTCCAAATAACTTTTACATACATCGAACTGAAGGTCGTTTTATAAGCCTCTAGACTAAATTCATAAAGAATTCCACCGTATCCTTCATTTGTCGTAAAGCTAATTACCGTAATCATCCCGATAGGTACTACTAGAAAAATTAATAACCAGATTAAGCTTGGTGATAGCATTCCGTAAGCTAGTTTGATATTTTTAATCACGACTTCACCCCTCCCTGTTTCCAATATGCATTCTCTTTCCAACAACCATTACCGTGATGATGATTAAGAGTACTAGAATGGTTGAGAGGGCATTGATTTCTGGGGATACACCCATTCGAACCATCGAGTAAACGAGTACTGGCAACGTGTTCGCACTCGGTCCGCTGGTAAAATAGGTGATAACAAACTCATCTAAGGAAATGGTGAATGCGAGCAATGCACCTGCCAAAATCCCCGGTGAGATAAGTGGGAAGGTAACCTTCCAAAACGTATGCCACTCGTTTGCTCCTAAATCCTTAGCCGCTTCTTCTAATTGGTTATCTAATCCAGCAAGTCTCGCTAAGACAACGAGCATAACGTAAGAAATGGTGATGGCAACATGACCTGGTAATACTGTAGACAGTCCTAGCGTTACTTGTAGCCAACCATATAAGGCTAATAAAGCTACCGCTACAACAATATCTGGAATGACGACCGGAATGTAGAATAAAAAGTCCAATGCTTTTTTTCCAGGAAAGCTATAGCGATGAAAGGCTAGTGCTGCTAGCGTTCCGCATATGGTTGCAATAATAGTTGTCACTACAGCAATAAGCAAGCTGTTATAGGCGGCCGTTAAAATCTGTTCATTGGAAAATAGACTTACATACCAATCAACGGTAAACCCAGTCCAAACTGTTCCTACTTTCGAATCATTAAATGAGAATGCCATTAAAATAGCAATTGGGATGTAGAAAAACATAAAGATTAGGACTGTGTATATAGATAGGATTTTCTTTGTTCTTGGTCTCATTTCACACCAGCCTTTGACTTCGCTTTTTCACAACGTTCTGTAGAGAATAAAAGAGAACCTTAAAGAAGTTGTTCAAATAGTCCGGTAAAAAGGACACGGCGATTTTCTTCGTTAGCTTGCTTTTCAAAAACCGATGCACCTGCGTCTTCTAGGAATTACAAGGAAGTAAAATTCCTCGGTGCAAGGCAGCAAGGAAGTTACTTCGCAGAAGTGGCCTTGCTCACTATCTAAAAGGAATAGTGGATTTTCTGCTAAAGTCGTGCACGTCCTGGGACTGCGGTTACTCGTCCCACCGAAAACATTTGTGCACAACTAGAGAAGTCAGCACATCCTGTGCAAGTCCGGTCCTTGAAAAAGGAAAGTACTTTTTCTGCGTACGGTGATCATGCTTCCGAAGCAACGAGCTTGTCATCAAAGCTGAGCTGCCTCGAACTTCTTGGTCCTTTTCATCGTCCTTTTTGAACACACACACTTAAAGAGATCCTCTTTTATTCTTCATTTCTACCTACTCAATCTTTAATTCATTAAACGCTTGGTTAATCATTTCCATCGTATCTTGCGGTACATCTTCAAACCATTCTGCGTTTGCAATCTGCTCTTGTGGAGGATAGGAAGCCGGATTCGATCTTTCTTCCTCTGACATTAAATCAAGCGCTGCTTGGTTTGGATTACTGTATGGGAATGCGTCCGAAAGTTGTTTACTAATTTCCCCTTCAAGCAAATAGTTAATAAATACCTCGGCCGTATATTTGTTTTTCGATGTCTTTGGAATAACTAAGTTATCCATCCAAAGCTCTCCACCTTCTTCAGGAAGGAGGTAAGAAATATCAGGATTTTCTTCCATTGCAATAGCCGCTTCTCCCGAATACGTATGAGAAATCCATGCTTCTCCACTAGTTAATTGAGCTGCTGGAGATTCATCATAGACTAAAAGATTAGGGTGAAGTTTGGACAATTCCTCTTTTGCTTCTTGAATTTTACTTTCCGATAAATCATTCATGCTATATCCAAGCTTCTGAAGGGACATACTGAAAGCTTCACGCGAACTATTTTGGACCGTCACGTGTCCCGCATATTTTTCATCCCAAAGATCGGCATAAGTAGGTGTACCTTCTACTTTAGTCGTGTTGTAGGCAATTCCTGTACTTCCATATAAATAAGGCACAGAGAATTTATTATCTGGATCGTAGTCTCTTTCATGGAAAACCTCTTGAATATTTTTGAAGTTCGGAATGTTTTCCATATCTATCTCCAGTAACTGATCTTCTTCAATCATCCGTTTTACAATATAGTCGGTCGGAACTACGATGTCATAGTTTACAGTTCCACTGTTCAATTTAGTCAGCATTTCTTGGTTTGACGTATAGGTAGAATAGACAACTTTTACACCAAATTCTTCTTCAAACGAATCTAGTACTTCCTGAGGCATATATTCACCCCAGTTGAATAGGTAAAGCTCTTCTGCTAATTCACTTCCTGACTCGCCGCCCTCGGCTGATCCACCATCTGCTTCTGAGCTATTACAAGCAACTAAACTCAACACAAAAACCACAGCCAACAACATTCTTAGTAAATGTTTCATCTTTCGCCCCCTAAATGAGATATCTTTCCCCTTTATTAGTAAACCCTTGATGCTTTTCTGTTTGTCCACTTCCCATCATTACGCTTTCGACCACCCCTTTCCGTATAAAGATCATCCTTTAAAAATTACAGCATGCTCTGGCTTCCAAGTAATCTTAATCGCTCTGTCGGCAGCAAGTGAATCGTCGTGCAGATGATGGTCTTCTTGATGGACAACGATTTCTTGTTCATTTGACAATCGAACAATTACTTTCGTTAAGGAACCAACATAAATTTTCTCTTGAATGGTTCCATCAATCATACATTGCCCATCCGGAGCTTCTATTGTCACTTTTGCCTTTTCAGGGCGAACCGACATATATACTTTTTCATCGACGGTTAAATGTTGCTGATTCGAAATCATAATTTCATTTCCACTAATAGTTAAATAAGCTTTATCGTCTCGCACTGCAGTTACCGTACCTTCGAAAATGTTCGTCTCTCCAATAAAGTCGGCTACGAATCTAGTTGCTGGCTTTTCATAGATTTCCTCCGGTGATCCCATCTGTTCGATTTTCCCAGCATTCATTACGACAATTCGGTCTGACATCGTCAGTGCTTCCTCTTGGTCGTGAGTGACATAGATAAACGTAATTCCTAGCGTCTGTTGCAAATGCTTCAATTCAAGCTGCATTTGTTTCCTAAGTTTTAAGTCGAGCGCCCCTAACGGCTCATCGAGTAAAAGAACTTTTGGATTATTGACGATAGCGCGGGCGATGGCTATCCGTTGTTGTTGTCCACCGCTTAGCTGTTTCGGTTTTCGATCACTATAGCTTTTTAACTGCACAAGATCTAGAACTTTATTTACTCTTTCTGTAATTGCTGCTTTGTTTACTTTTTTCATTTTTAGCCCAAATGCAACGTTGTCAAAAACCGTCATGTGTGGGAATAAAGAATAGCTTTGAAATACCGTATTTACTTCCCTGTTATACGGCTCGACCTTCGCGACTTGCTTTTCTCCAATCCAGACCTCTCCCTCAGATGGCTTTTCAAAGCCAGCAATCATACGTAAAGTCGTCGTTTTCCCACAACCTGATGGACCTAACAGAGTTAAAAACTCTCCTTGTTTAACGGATAAATTTAAATCATCTACTGCTGTGTGTTGACCAAATTTCTTCGTTATATTTTGCAATTGCACCATGTAATTAGCAGACAAATAACACCCCTCCAAAGCTTTTATTGTATGGTTTCATCTCTTTTATTATTTAAATTTTCAAAATGTTTGAATTATAACATTCATCATACCCTTCCTATAAAACTAATTCATTAGACAAATGGTTAAATGTTCGAGTTAGATTTTCGAACAATACAACGTCCTTCTTTACAGAACGAAGAAATATCATGGACTAGATAGGATGAATCTTACACGATGTGTTAACACCCTTTTTGATACATTACTTTCCCATCCATAATCGTCAATACTGTTTGAACCTCTCGAATCTGTTCTGGATCAATTGCAAACAGATTTTGGTCTAGTACAATCACATCTGCTAGTTTTCCTACCTCTAATGTACCGAGCTCTTTCTCCCGAAATGTTCCAAATGCTGCACCAATCGTATAGGCCCTAAGCGCCTCATAAAGTGTGAGCTTTTGTTCCGGATTCCAGCCTTGTTGTGGGTACCCATCATCGTGTTTCCTTGTAACCGCCCGGTAAATCTCAGTCATCGGTTCTAGGCTCACTACCGGAAAATCGGTCCCAAACGCTAGTTGGGCGTTCGATTGCAATAGGGATTTCATCGGCCATGTCCACTTTTCACGCTCTCGTCCGAGACGTTTGCGGTACACATTGTCTTCAAAAAACTCAGAAGCAGCCATATGCTCCGGTTGCATGGAAGCAATGATGCCTAGCTCTCCAAACCTCTTCACATCTTCCTCTGCAATCACTTCGATATGTTCAATCGTATGACGGGAATCTCTTTTTCCATTTCGTTTCTGTGCCTCTTCAAAACTATCTAACCCTAATCGAACAGCACCATCTCCACAGGCATGCAGTCTGATTCGAAAACCTTGGTCATCAGCTTCCATAATCCAACGTTTTACATAATCGACAGGGATGAGCGTATCGCCTGTCGTATCTTCTCGGTCGCTATAAGGTTCCAGCATAAACGCCGTATATGTCGTAGGAACACCGTCTAAAAATTGCTTTAGTCCAGAAAACTTTAAGGTGTCCGATTGATACTGATCTCGAAGCTTCATCGGATAAGAAAGCTCTCCATTTAGCTCGGTCAAAAAATGAATGCGAACGGAAAGCTCTTTTCTTTTATCCAAATAATCATATACTTCTAGGTCTCCTAGCTGCAGACCAGGTAAAGGAAGCATATCACTGATAGAAGTAACCCCTAAACGCGCTGCTTCTTTTTGAAAATTTTTCAATAACTTGACCTTATCCTCAAATGGAATCTGATCAAACGCCTTTTGGGCATAGGTCATCGCTGTTTCATATAAGAATCCTGTAGGCTTTCCCAATTTATCTCTTACGATTTCTCCAAAAGGTGGATCCGGGGTCTTTTCATCAATACCGAGCACCTCTAGCGCCTTCGTGTTCACCCACGCCCCGTGACACTCATCATTAAAAAGAAATACCGGACGATCTGGGATGAGCTGATCTAATGTAGACCGATGTGGAAGCTCCTTTTTGTCCCAATACACATGGTACCAACGAAAGCCAAAAATCCATTCCCGCTCCGGATGTTGATCCGCAAATCGTTTTACAAGTTTAGCCGCTTCTACTTCGGATTTCGCTTCAAAGAGAGACACACTGTCTTCAGATAAACTTCCGAGGAACAGGTGGATGTGAAAATCATTGAACCCTGCCATCACTAATTGATCTTGATAGGTGAAATGCTTGGTCTCAGCACCAATCAAGTTGGCTGCACGGTCTTGTTCTCCGACATAGATAATCTTGTTATCTTTTATTGCGATGGACCCGGAAAATGGTTCTTTTTCAAGCCCTGTAAAAATAGCATTACTCGTAATCACAACATCTGCTTGTTCTGCATGTGTCATCTCTCCCACCCCCATATACGAGTTTTAAACGGTTTTTTTGAAGGCCGTAATAGACTCATCAATAATGGAAATGACCGTCTCTATTTCTTGCTTATTAATTACTAGGGGAGGTGCAACGGCAATAATATTCTTTCCTTCCGCCACTCGAATTGGGCGAATTAGTAATTTCCGTTTGAAGCACTCTTCTCCGACTTTTGCCGCAGCCATTACGGAAACATCAAACGGAATTTCTGCCTCTGGGTCTTGGAATAGTTCGAATGCAGATAATAATCCGATTGCTCTCGTTTTTGTGACAATACCATGCTTATTTTGCAGATACTCGTAACCAGCTTTTAACTCTGTTTCCATTAGTTTGGAATGAGCGACTATATTGTCACGTTCTATAATTTCAATATTTTTCAAACCAACTGCACAGGCTGTTGGGTGTCCACTATACGTAAATCCGTGACTTAATACTCCTTCAAATCGCACAAGTTCATCACGGACTTTTTGATGGATGAGAACCCCGCCTAATTGGGAATATCCACTAGTTACTCCTTTTGCGAAACAGAGAAAGTCTGGCACAACATCCCAATTTTCCACACCAAACATTTGACCTGTTCGGCCGAAGCCACATATAACCTCATCCGCAATGAACAGAATGCCGAACTCATCACATAGGTCCCGAACGGCTTGCAAGTATTCGGCTGGCGGAATAAATACACCACCAGATCCTTGAACTGGCTCCATGATGATCGCCGCAATTGTATCGGCGCCTTCTTTTTCCACGATATCACGAATACATCCTTCGTAATTCGGGTCGCTCTTATCTCCCTTTTCACAGTTCGTTAAGTGAGCTTTGGCATGGAAAACCTCTTCGATTTTTGAACTGGAGAACGTGTGAAAATTCGGAATAGAGGTAGCCGTTTGAGCTGCAATCGTTACACCATGATACGCGTTCTCTAGTGCAATAATTTTTCGTTTCTTTGGTTCTCCTCTCAGCTCCCAATAGAAACGAGCCAATTTAAATGCTGTGTCGTTAGATTCAGAACCACCGGATGTGTAGAAAACAGAATTTAGCTCACCAGGAGCTAAAGAAACTAGTTTTTCCGATAGTCTCACTGCTGGCTCATTTGAATAGCTAATAAATGAAGAGCTATAAGCAAGTGTTTCCATTTGTTCCTTGGCTACTTCTGCCAATTCCTTTTGCCCATGTCCAAGGTTAACGTTCCAGAGCATGGACACACCGTCTATATACGTATCTCCATATACGTCGGTAACGTGGACTCCATTTCCTTTTTCAAACATAATCTTTGGCCCTTGTTCCGCATGGGCTTTCGGAGCTGTTGTTGGGTGTAAATAATACTTCTTATCCAATTCCGCTAATTCTTGAGCATGTTGCATAGAAAGGTTTTTCACCATTCTAAGCCCCCCTTTTCTTGAAATCCGTACAAAATAATGGCTTAATTCCATCTAAGTGTATCGCATTTAGAAAGCGGTTACATTTTCCTATTTGTTCAAAAATTCAAATAATTGATTGGACATGATGTTAACTATGCTCATATCCCCACAATGGTTTACTAATTATGGAATTTGTATAACCTCTTCTTTTTGTCCATACAGATACGTATAGGCATAGACTGCTAACTCGATCGCAATTCGCTTCTCAGATTCCATAAAGTCGTCCCCTAATAGTTCCTTTAACTTTTCAATTCGGTGATATAATGTTTGTCTTACAATATATAGACGATCGGCTGCATCTTTTTTTGATCCACTTACTTCTAAAAACACTTTTAACGTTTCTAGCATCTGACTGTTTTTTCGTTGATCAAATTCTATAATAGGCCCTAGATAGTCCTCCACATATTCTTGAAGATGATTTTGCCGGTTCAAGTGGGAGATAAGTCTGTACACATACAAATCGTCATAAAAATACTTTTTAAACGCTTTTGTTTTCTTCTGAACCTGTAGCGTTTCTTTCGCCATGTCAAAACTTACATGTAGCTTATCTAGGCTGAACAGCTTGCCAATCCCAAAAGACGTTTTGGAGGCTGCTTGTTTTTTTAGTAAATCGGTCTGACCAATTTGGTCTAGTGCTTGAATCAGTCTTCTCTTCCAATCTTCTTTTTTTCGTTTATTGACTAGAGAAAACATGAGATGATTTCGATCATATGAGACGAGGGAGAAATAACCATGTTGTTCAAAGATAGTACGGAAGATCATGGAGTAATAGGTGAGGTCTGGTTCTTCCTGCTCAAAGTTGATTTCACAAATACATACCGTACATCCATTCGGCTTTAAATTCGGATCAACGGCGAGTAAATGATCCTCAATATCTTGTAAGGAATGCTCTCCATTCATCCACTTTAACACCCAATGATTCTCCTGATATTTCCGTTTTTCTTCTACATATAACAATCGGAGTTGGTCTTGAGATAGTGCAGTTGCAGCTCTATCTAGTACTAAACTATCGAATTCAGTAAGGTCCTGTTCGGAAATAATAATGAGATCGGCAAATTTATGCCCTAGCGCTTTTATTGGTTTGGATGCACTTCGTGAAGCAGAGTTAATGACACTATATGGCTCTGCTGAATGGACAAGATGTAAAAGGCGTTGTTCCTTAGCCTTGTTAATAGGTGGGTAAAATTCAAGATCCCCTTCAACCGGGTTGTAAGCAACTTGAACATTTAAATATTGGTGAAGTAAACGCAAGATTCGTTTGAATCCATCTGTTGATAACAGAAGATGATTTAGTTGATTGGAAACCGATTCTAGATTGAGGAGCATTTTGTATTGGGTTTCCATAAAAAGTGTATTTATATCTTGTGTGATGTCAATGTAACGAACGGGCTTTTCAAATACAATAAGAGGAAAATTGTGCTTATCCGCTAATTCAATCATATGGACTGGAAATTCGGATATATATAACCCAACCTCCACACATAATCCTGCGGCATTACGGTCAATCAGTTGCTTCAAAAAGGAAAGACTAGATTGCTTTTCTCTCCAGCCTACTCCCGTTGAAAGTACGAGTTCATTTCCATTTAACAAATGTCCAATTTCGGTGACTTCCATAATGTGGACCCAGCTGACATATCCGCGAAGTCCTTTTTTCCCTGCAACTACTTTTGCATTTTGAAAATGTTTACGAGATAGTACTTCTTCTACCGTCAGTTTGAAGTTCTTTTTCATTTAATCCCCCCAAGCTTCTCCATTTAACAGTTTGACTGAATCATAATTAGTATTTTAAATTATCATAACACTTTGTCAATTGCCTATGCGAGATTTTGTTCACAAATCTGTCACATTATCTTTACAAACTGTCAATAATCGGGGTAATACTAACATTTCTAATCGGTGAAATTCATAGCGCGGCTTACAAATCTCTGTTTAAAATGGACATAATGTAAAATTAACGTTTAATAAAGGAAAAGAGTTAGTATGCCATTATAAAATGGACACTAACTCTAATTTACTTTAAAGCAGGGATTCTGCTCCATCGATAAATATTTCTGTACCCGTAATATGACTAGATGCATCGGAGGCAAGGAACTGAACAAGCTCTGCCACTTGCTCTGGCTGTCCAGCATGGTGCTCTAACGGCTGATTTCCCTCTGGATACTCTACAGGGATTTTTATTTTTTCTAACGCTTTCTTCTCTGGGAACGTATTTTTTCCGATATTCGTTTGAATGGCTCCAGGGCAAATGATGTTAACACGTATATGGTATTTAGCCAGCTCCAGGGCCGCCATTTTCCCAAACGCCATCTGGCCCGCTTTAGAGGAGCTATAGGCGGACATTCCAAAGCCTGAAAAAGTTCGATTTCCATTTATAGAGCTAGTAATAATGACGCTTCCTCCTTGCTTCTTCAAGTGTGGAATCGCATATTTAACCGTCATGAAAGTACTCTTTAAATTTGTCGTTAACGTCTGATCCCAATCCTCCGGTTCAAGGTCTTCAATGGGGGCAACCTTACCGTTAATCCCCGCGTTGGCAAACACGATGTCCAAGCGTCCCCATTTTTCAATGACTTCTTGAACGCTTTCCTCTACACGCTTTGGATCGGAAACATCTGTATCGGTGATGATGGCTTGACCACCTGCTGCTTCGATTTCCTGTTTTGCCTTCTCCGCTTGTTCTTCCTTTAAATCAACTAATCCAACATGTGCACCTGCTTTTGCAAGTTGGATAGCGGCTGCTTTCCCTATTCCTGAACCCGCTCCAGTGACGATTGCTACTTTATTATGTAAGTTTCCAGACATGGTGTCCCTCCTAAACAATTTGTTATTGTTAGTATGGGATTCATCTTTATTCTTATCCCGGAAAGATGACATCTTACAGCTATCCATTTAACTATGTAGAAACAGCTGTAGTATAAAAATAAGACCAAATCTTAGTGATTTAGTCTTATTTTAACTGTTCCTCTTTCGGAACTTAGCTTGCATTTTCTATATCTTCGTATCTAATGACTCTAATTCCGCTTCTATTTCCTTTCTTTGTTCCTCTAAAAAGGGAGGTAAGGCAACAGATTCTCCTAAATGCTCTGGATCCTCATCCGTTGCAAAGCCTGGTCCATCTGTTGCGAGTTCAATCAAGATACCGTTTGGATCTCTAAAGTAAAGGGATTGGAAATAGTATCGATCGACTAAGCCAGAGTTCGGCATACGGCGTTCCTTGACTTTCTTTACCCACTCTTCTAATTCCAATTTGTCTTCTACGCGTAAAGCGACGTGATGAACGCTGCCGCGACCTGGGCGTTCAGGCGGTAAATCAGTTCGCTCCTCTACATGTATTTCTGCCCCTGTTCCCCCTTCACCCGTTTGAAGTACGAGAATATCCTTTTGTCCTTCAACTGGAGATGAATACGCTCCAACCTCCCGAAAACCAAGGAGATCTTTTAAGACAGATACGGTCTTTTCCGCTTCTGGAACCGTTAGCTTCACAGGTCCTAAACCTAGAATTCCTTTATCCCGTGGGATTGAACTTTTCACCCAAGGGTTTCCGCCTGGTACCCCTTGATTCGTTTCATCGGATACGAGGACTAAACGTTGTCCTTCGTGGTCACGAAACGGGATTACTTTTCTACCAAACTGCTTTTTCATTCCATCGTGATCAATCTGTAGTTCATCTAATCTATTTTGCCAATAGGAAAGAACATCGTCATTCGCTACACGTAGGGACGTGGCAGAAATACTATTGTTTCCTTCATACGTATGCCCCGCTCGTTTTATTTCAAAAAAGGTTAGATCCGTACCTGGATTCCCTATTTCATCTGCATAGAATAAATGATACATACTCGTATCATCCTGATTCACTGATTTTTTGACCAATCTCATTCCTAAATCTTTTGTATAAAAGTTATAATTTTCTTTTGCCTTAGCTGTAATGGCCGAGACGTGGTGGATACCTTTGATTTTCAAAGCCAACCCCTCCTTTTGCTTCTTTATATTATCTTGAATTCAAGATATATTTTAATATAGGTATAAAGTCCTGTCAAATTAAGTGTTATCGTGTTGATGTTAACAAGTCCTTTCCGAACTTTGTAAATAAAACACCCCCAAACGTTTTTAGAACGATTTTGGAGGTGTGTACTTTTTTTCTTGTCTCAATTATTCATTCTTAAGGTGTTTTACCTCCCGAAAGTAGAAGCGTAGAAAATAGAATTATGCTATACCCTTTTCCTCAGATTTTTCATTATGTCCAATAATTACATTTAGAGCTTCTGTTATACAAGTAAACATGAATAGGTAAGCAATCGTTAGAGATAAATCAACTCCATAACTCCACACCCAAACAGATTCCCCTCCAGTTCCTACAGCAAATTCCTCGCTATTTAAAAGTACATTAAGAAATCTAGAGCCGACTAATAAAATAAAGTAAAATGGCAAGTATACTCCTAATTGCTTTCCTAATTCGTTAGTAAGGGTTCTCTTTTTTAGCTGTTTAGACATAACAGAGTAAATGTTCCACAATCCCCAAAAATTATAAAAAGGAATCATTATACGAGCTAAAGCTCCACCAGATGTAATAGGGTATTGAAAATCTAGTTTATTTAAATCATTGTGAACTTTATATATCCAAATTAAATAAAGTACAATTGAAATTAGGTTGACACCAAGTTGCAATACCACTGTGAACCGATCAATGACTAGCATATGCTCGAGAAAAAAGTCCTGTTCATATACAAAAAGGTAAGTTGAGATCAGTCCAATCACGCTTAATATTATCATAGCCCATAAAAATACCTTCAGGACTTTTCCAATTGAGGTTGACGATAGTTTCATTTATAACGCTCTCCTTTAATACGGATTAAATTCTAAAAAAGCAATTGCTTCATCTAATGTTGCAACTGGTACAAGTTCAAGTGAAAGCTTCTCTTCCTCAACAATCTCAAGAGCTGCTTCATGATTACTAATATATTTATCATTGCTATTTAAATTTCTTGGTAAGAAAAAGTAGTCTACCCTATTCTGTTCAGCTGTAAGTAGCTTCAGGCGAATAGCTCCTACCTCTCCAACTGACCTGTCATCGTTAAGAGTTCCTGTCCCAGAGATAATTAAGGAATTATTTCGAGAATAATCGATATGATGTGTTTCCTCTATTAAACCGATGGCGACCATTAAACCAAGCGAATCCCCATAATATCCGGCAGCTTGGTCCATAATCTCCATTGCTCTAGACTGTAATTCATCAGGTTCATTTGCTGGCTGTGGTAAAGTATGCTGAACGGCATTTGAGACAGTTTCAGATTTATACACTTCGGTACTCTCTAAATAACTGCTGTACATTTCGTAGTCTTTAGGTTGAATATCCATAAACTTAACATCCTTGTTCGTTGCGCTGATAATGATTCTATCTAGTAGATTCTCAGTTACACCTGATTGTACATAAGTGAAATGAACGTTTCCTTGTATTCCTAATTCTTCAACTGATACTATGTCACCTGTGGATACAAATTCTTTATGATATGGAATAACTAAAATAACTGCACTGATGATCAAAAACAGCAAAAGACCTAGACTAATTTTAAATTCTTTCGAAAACTTCAATCGCTTTTTATTAATTATTTCGATACCTCCTTCCTATCTCCATGTGTAAGAAAAAAACTCTTTCCGACAACACGCTACATGTTGACAGAAAAGAGTCTTTTAGGGAAAAACCAATTCGGCAACCCAGCCATCATCGCATTAAAAATGCATTAGACCCGAGGCTTTGCGTCCTAGACTTTCATCTAGTTTGCTAGTGTCGTTGATTTTAATTAGGAATACATCCTGCTCAAACCAATCCTTCCCAATTATAATATAAATTTCCTATCCATTCTACAAAAAGTGCATTTTTATTCATATATTTCCAATGAAGTATTTTTCATAATTCTACATTAAAAATATCACCTAAAATAATCTTGTTTCATTTCCTCCACTAAAAACTATCTGTATTGCTATAATGGCATAAGACCTAGAAATCTAAAGAAAGAACACTTCAGCTAAACTATTTAACAAATGGAACTGTATCTGGGGAACACATGTGTTCGATTAGATACTGCTGACTTTCAAAAATTGGGGAAGGTAATTGATCTAACGAAAAGAAGGCATTATCTAATGTCTCATCACCTTGTCTATCCAGCTTTCCTTCAAAATCGCGACATTGAAACCAAATTTCCACAAGTGAAACTTGATCTCTATTTTTCAACGTTTTTTCCACACCAGAACGAATCCCAAATAAAGACATGTCACGAAGTATTAGACCTGTCTCTTCTTTCACTTCTCTTCTCGCCGTTTCCATGACACTTTCCTGTAATTCCATATATCCTCCCGGGAACCCCCAGCAATGGTTATCCTCCCGAAGCTGCATTAAGACCTTTCCATCTTCATCCAACACGATGGCTCCTGCCACTACCATAATGACTCGTTCATTCCCAACCATCGAACGCAAATGCTTTATGTAATCCATCATACGGCCCCCTTATATAAAAGTTCATATATGTATATTATCAAAAGAAAATGTTTAGCATTATTGCATAGAAAAAGCCCCTATACAAAGGGGCTAATAATTATTGATTAAAGAACGCTTCCGCTTTCTCTAAATACACTTCTTGATCGGGAGATAGATCGTACTCCTCCTCAATCGCATCCACTGGGCAAACCGCTTTGCACGCTCCACAGTCAATACAAATATCGGGATCTATATAAAATTGATCTGGACCTTCCGCTATACAATCAACAGGACAAACAGTCATACATTCTCCTGCTTTTTCATCCTTACAAGGACTAGTAATGACGAACGCCATAAATTTCCCTCCTCACCTAGATGCTTGTCTACCTTTTTATTACATACTATTGACCAACTGGATGCAAGAGATATGCGCATTCCGAGCAGGAAAGTATTATATTTTTTCTAATCCGTGGTATGATTTGTACGAATAGGAACAGTAACCTTGTTCTTGAATAATCTATCTATAATATGTGTATGTATAAGCATTATTACCCTATATAAAAAGGAGTTTATCTATGTCTAGAATTTATATCATCCACGAAAATGACGACTGGACACAGTATCTTGTGAAACGATTGGAAGAGTTGGATCTTCCCTATGAAGCTTGGCATATGAAAAATGGGGTGGTTGACTTAACATCAACTCCGCCTGACGGAGTCTTTTATAACCGAATGAGTGCGTCTTCGCATACACGCGGTCATCGTTATGCACCTGAGTTAACTGGTGGTTTACTCGCCTGGCTAGAGCAACACGATCGAACGGTATTCAACGGAACTCATGCCTTAGAATTGGAATTAAGCAAAATGAAACAATATACCGCTTTGGAAGCGAGCCACATTAAAACACCTAAAACCATCGCTGCTGTGGGGCGTGATCAAATATTAGAAGCTGCAGAAAAACTCGGTACAGCACCTTTTATTACGAAGCATAATCGCGCTGGAAAAGGGCTTGGAGTCCAATTGTTCTATTCCATTGAAGGGTTAAAATCTTATCTTGATGGAAGTGATTTTGAAGAACCTATCGATGGAATCACCTTGATTCAAGAATACATTGAATCGCCAGAATCTTTTATTACGAGAGCAGAGTTTGTCGGTGGCAAATTTATCTATGCTGTTCGAGTGGATACATCAGAAGGATTCGAGCTATGCCCAGCAGATGCTTGTCGGATCGATGATGCTTTTTGTCCGGTTGGAGAGCAAGAGGAAAGACCGATGTTTGAAATTATAGATCATGTCAATCCCACGCTTATTAAGAAGTACGAAGCTTTTCTTCGAGAGAACAAAATTCATGTTGCTGGTATTGAGTTTATTACGAATGCCCAAGGTGAAACATTCACCTATGATGTAAATACGAACACAAACTATAATTCCGATGCAGAAGCTAAAGCTGGAAAATACGGGATGTTAGAGCTTGCGAAATTTTTAGGAAAAGCACTCGAAAAAGAAACAGTTAAGTCATAATGAAAAGGCGTCCCAGTTGGAGCGCCTTTTCTATTGCCTTTGATTATAAAGTTGGCTTAACATTTATAACCTGTTGAAGTAACCACACCCATCAACGCAGGTGCTTTTATATTTAAAAATTAAAGTTATCTGGATCTGGACCTACCCGTTCATTCTTGTTCAAACCATCGATAAGCTTCATATCTTCTGCTGTTAACTCAAAATCAAATACATCGGCATTTTCAATGATTCTATGTTCTTTAATCGATTTTGGAATCGTAACAACACCACTTTGCAAGTCCCACTTGATAATCACTTGTGCTGTTGATTTATTATACTTTTGAGCAATTTTTTCAATCGTTGGCTCATTCAATAGTTCTCCTTGTTTCAATGGAGACCAAGCCTCTAATTGGATATTTTTCCGTTGGCAATATTCTCTTAGCTCTAATTGAGCGAGGTGTGGATGGAATTCCACTTGGTTTACCATCGGTGAGATTTCTGCATCATCTAGTAAATCCTCTAAATGATGGATATGAAAGTTACTTACTCCAATTGCTTTCACTTTTCCAGCTTTATAAAGCTTCTCTAGTGCTTTCCAAGTCTCTTTATATTTACCGGCAACTGGCCAGTGAATTAAATACAAATCTAAATAGTCTAACTCAAGTCTTTCTAAGGAAGCCTCGAATGCTGCCAAGGTAGACTCATATCCTTGGTCAGAGTTCCAAACTTTAGACGTGATAAAAAGTTCTTCACGAGGGACTCCAGCTTCTCTAATCCCTTGTCCGACTCCTTCTTCGTTCTTATACACTGCTGCTGTATCGATGCTTTTATATCCATTCTTTATTGCAGCTTTGACAGAGTTGACGGCTTCTTCTCCATCACTCACTTTAAAAACACCGAGACCTAACCATGGCATTTTGACACCGTTATGTAGAGTAATGGTGTCCTGTAAATTAGTAGGCATTTCACATTCCTCCTTCATTATCTGGGTTTCCATTTTCTCACATCGACTTTGCCGAGGAAAGTTTGTTGCTTACGGTTTATCACTGTCTCTCGACTTGCTAAAATGGAAGCAACATATACTCATTTATCTCGTTCCGTTTTTAAGATGGATTTGGTTTGTCCACGTTCTTCTTCCTCTCTTTTCTTCTTCCATTTCTTTGGTGTTAAGTAAGCTTTATATTTTTTCATGACTTCTTTTCCAACTAATATAGCTCCGATCCAGAAGAACACTTCTGCTAAAACTATGGACCCTGTTGCAACAACGGCTTTAATCCCTACAGAAAATGGTAAAAAGGGGATAACAGCAAGCAATATCCAAAATAAGCATGAAAGAATGATAAACAACCAACCCAGCTTAGAAAATGCTTTATTATTCAATGATATCCCCCTTTTTACATGTAGTTAAGTTAACTAAGTTTAATCTACGACAACAAAATCTTTCATGCAAATAATGAAGTACATCAAAACTATACCTACTATTACATTGCCCCGCTATAGACGCGCGTACTTCTCTTGGAAGAGCTTAGAGAATGCTTGGCGGATTGAAGCCTTTAGGCGCAGGTTAAGCCTTAGTTGCCCTTATACTTGGAACTTTAAAATACTTCGCCGGATTTATTCTTGCTGTAATTTTAACTTCCGAACGTATAAAAAAGGGGTACAAATCGCCTGAACGATTTGCACCCCAAATTGGTTTATTATTTTTGTTGCTTCCATACAACCTGTCGTTACAGGTTTTAGTTGCTATTTATCAGTCTTTAACTAGTTTTGAATCATCCATATCCTCTTGTCGTTTAGGTACCTTAACTGTTGAAGTAATGTGCTGCTCTGCTGCGAGCTTTTTCGCTATTTGCGGAGCACCCCAAAGTGTAGGTAGCATGAGGAGCGACACTGGAACAGCAGTAACAACAATCGAATTTTGTATAGCCGCAATACTGTTTTCTCCTATGGAAAGAAGAACAACCGATAACGTTCCAAACATGAGAACCCAGAAAACGCGAATCCATCTTTTTGGTTCGTCACTTCCCGTTAAAGTGACAGCCACTGTATAAGAAATCGAATCCACAGTTGTAGAAACAAAAACAACCGTCACAATTAAGAAGCCAATGGCTAAAATCAACCCTAACGGAAGCTGATCCATTATTGCCATCACGGCCGCTGGCATACCACCTTCACTTAAAGGAGTAGAAATAGAGCCTGGGGAAGTTAATTCTGCTTTAATCCCTGTCCCACCAACTACAGTAAACCAGAAGTTTGTAACAAGTGGCGCTACAACAGATACAGCTAGAATAAGCTCTCTAATCGTTCTACCTCTTGAAATTCTTGCAATAAAGATGGCCATCATTGGTCCGTACCCGAGGAACCAACCCCAGAAAAACACGGTCCAATAGCCTAACCAGCCTTTGTCTCCTTGATAGAGCGCCATCGTAAGCATATTCTGCAGATGGAAGCCTTCCGCAGAAACAAATTTGTTCAAAATAAACATCGTTGGGCCAATAATTAAAATGGCTACCGCTAAAAGAACCGTCAATCCGATATTGACCCGACTAAGGAACTGAATTCCTTTGTCCACTCCTGATGCTACAGAAATCGCTGCAATGACTACAAGTACAGCTATAATAATAATATTTGTCGTGAGTGTGTTCGGTACACCAAATAACGAATGTAATCCGTAGCCTACCTGCATTCCTAAAAACCCAATAGGACCCATGGTTCCAGCTGCAACCGCAATAATAGATACGATATCTGCTGTACTTCCTATAAAACTTTTCTTAAAGATTTTTTCTCCAAAAATCGGATATAACATCGCTCTAGGCTTCATTGGATATCCTTTATGATAGTGAACATACATGATAACAATCGTTGCTAATGTTCCTAGGATTGCCCATGCAAGAAAGCCCCAATGTAAAAATGATTGTGCTAAAGCTGGCTCTACCCCAGCCATCGTTGAGGAATGATCGGTAAAGAGGGGGGGATTTGTAACAAAATGGTACATAGGCTCCGATGCAGCCCAGAATACTCCACCACTTGCTAATAGGGTACATAGTATCATGGCTACCCATTTAAAATAATCGTTTTGAGGTTTATCTAACATTCCGAGTTTTACTTTTCCATATTTCGAAAACGCTAAAATAAGTCCAATTACAAAATTACCTAATAATAATAGCTCCCAATATGAACCGAAAAATTTCACCGAGAAATTAAAGGAGCTGTTAATCCACCCTTCCACCATGTTTAAATCATAGACGGAGAAGGCTACAAACAATAGCAATAGACCACCACTTATCCAAAATACGGGTCGATCCATTACTTCTTTCTTCATGTTCTGTTTCACTTTTTTCCTCCTAGTAGGAGCAAGTGACCACAATAACATCCCTTTTTCTGTGTCTGGTCATTGTAGACATTCTGATGATGGGAATTATTCATAGTGCCAAGGAATAATATTCAAGCCCGAAGCATCGGCTTGCTCAATTTTTGATATAATCTAATACCCTAATATTAGAAATTCAAACCTATTTTGTCCCGAATCTCCTTCTTTTAGACAAACATAGTTCCTAATTATATAGCTATGTCTACCTCCCGTCAAATCATGGTGGAAGGTGGGAATGGCTTAAACTCAATTATTCATTCTAAACAAAAAAAGCAACAAGCTCGAGTGAGCCTATTGCTTTCGGTAGTAGGAATGAACCTTGTAATGGTGGAAATATTCATCTGGAATCTCTTCAATAAATCGGTTATAAGGTCCAAGCGAAAATACAGTAAGGGCATGCATTGCTCTTGTACAAGCTGTATAAAAGAGATTCTTCTCCAATTCGGTGTCGTATTGATCATTAGATGCATCAAAGACGATAACCGCATCAAACTCAATCCCCTTGGCTAAGTAAGCTGGAATTACAACTAACCCCTTCTGGAACGTAAACGTTTCTTCGTCTATCAGCTTAACCGGCAAACTAGAATTCAACCGGTTATAGACATCTAAGCTTTCTTGCTTTGTTTTACAAATGACGGCAATGGTTTGATATTCTTTTTGCCATTCTTCTAGATGATTAACTAACATTTGGTTTCTCGTATAATCATCGTCTACCTCATAGACCTTTGGCTTTTCACCTTCTCGGTTAAAGGCTTCAATTTGATCCCCATTGGGCATAAAGGATTTTGTAAATTCTACGATTGGTTTTGTAGAACGATAACTTCTTTGTAATGTTATTCGTTCCTGTTTTTCCTCTACTTCACTCGTTAGTAATGTATCCGAATGAAGAGCATGTGCATAAATAGCTTGGTTAATATCCCCTAGTAGCGTCATTCTGCTATTCGGGTACACCTGTCTGAAGTAAGCAAACTGAAAAGGAGAATAATCCTGTGCTTCATCGATAAACACATGCTGAATTGCTGTATTTTCGCGGTAGCCAAGCAACTTGTCTTGGAAGTATAGATACGGTGTAGCATCTTCCCAGGTTAGTGATTTCTTTTTAAGCTGTTCGATCGTTAAGGCTGCAATCTCATCCCAGAGCGGGACTTGCTTTACTTTATATTTTTCTAACTCAAATAGTTTCGTATAGGTTTTTCGCACATCTAAGAAAAAAAACTTTTTAACTTTCCGTTTTAACGGCTTCAATTTATCGGAAACAACCTTTTTTCGAAGAAGTTGTTCTTCTCGTGCATAGTTAAAAAACGGATCGTCCGAATACTCGTCTTCGTCCTGCATTTCCTGATACACTTGAAGGAAATCCTCTTTATCCAGTAGCTGACTCTCCTCTAGAACCCAGTCTTCCTTCCGTTCATTCTGTTCGAATACTTTTATTTTTTCCATTAACCATTTCGATACTTCCTCTAAACGATTCGGAATTGACATCGTATGATCTAAGGAATAGAAGTAATCTCTTATTTTTGCACTCGAAATGAGCTTTTGCCCTCTAAAGCTAATGTTACGGAATTGAATTCCCTTCTTCCCAAGGTCATCCACATAACGATCAATTTGCTGTTTATGGTCTAAGCTAGCCTTCCACTGAATGCCCGCTAATCGAGCTTGATACGTGTCCTGATCTGATTCCGTCAAATAATATTCCATTTGTTCAAACGGCGATTCAAGCGAAAATTGTTTTCCTAAGCGACGAACTAAGTACTCATGGAATGTTGTTTGCTTCATGTTTTCTTCGCCTAATTCCGGAAGTACTGTAGCTACATAACTGTTAAACAGAGGATTTGGTGAAAAAAGAACCATATTATCGGCCGAAAGTGTTTCCCGATACCGGTATAATAAATAAGCGACGCGCTGTAAGGCAGCCGATGTTTTCCCACTTCCCGCAACCCCTTGAACAATTAACAACTTGCTTTTTTCATTTCGGATAATTTTATTTTGTTCTTTTTGGATGGTTGCTACAATGCTTTTCATTTTCGTATTGGCATTGTTCCCTAACACGGCCTGCAGCAGATGGTCTCCTATGGTTAAGCCTGTATCAAACATTCCTTTAATTTCTTGATTGCGTATAATGAACTGTCTTTTTAGAGTAATCTCACCATGGATGGTACCATCCATGGTTTTGTACTCCGCTTCACCTGGGGGATAATCATAATACAGACTGGAAATGGGAGCTCTCCAATCGTAAATAAGAAAATCCTCATCGTGTTTATCCATCATCGATGCAATTCCTATGTAAATGGATTCCAGCTTAGACTCACCCTCTTCTTGAAAGTCAATCCTTCCAAAGTAAGGCGATTCCTGTAATCGTTGAAGCGTTTTTAATTGTTGACTTAATTGGCCATGACTTCTTTCGCGCTCAGATAAAAACTCAGCCTGTTGTTTTAAGCTGGCTTGGGTTTCAATCACATCATCGATTTCGTCTAAGTTAACCGTGACATCGTCCCAGAAGTTTTTACGAAGGTCGATAACCCTATCCTTCAAATCACTTGTTCGTTCTTTTATTTTCTTTAATTTTCGTTTGATTTCATGAATGACAAAACGAACTCGGTCTTGTTCCTCCTGCCAGTCCTTATCTGTCTCTGCCACTATGTACACCTCGCCTCTTAACGTTCACGACTTGACATTGAATTTTTATATGTGTTATAATTATTTTGGATATTTTTACTCATTTGGAACTAATTCACAATTCCTTCTATTTATATTACCATGATAACCTGGAAATGTACAAACTTTACATATGGAATGAATAGCCACCTGTATCTTAACACAGGTGGCTTTTATATTTATGGTATAACCTTTTTTCTACGAATTTAATCCAAATTCCTCAGACAGTAATTGATACCCTTTTAACTTGGCTTCAAAATCATACACCATACTCGCTAGCATGAATTCACTTGAACCATATCGTTCTTTCCATGCTAGGATTTGTTCTTTTATCGTACGTGGTGAACCAATCAAAATTTTTCTCCGATTCTCTTCAATAAGCTGTTGATCAAACCCACTAAGCCGGTATTTAGCAGCTTCTTCCGGAGAGACTATACCTTCCATGCGTTCCCCTTTTGCAACCTTTAGAAACTGGATATCATAACTTTTCGCTAGCCATTCTGCTTCTTCGTCTGTATCTGCACAAACAAAAAAGAAAGCAACGAGTGATTTAGGACCTGGCTGCAATGCGGAACCGTAGAATCTTTTCTGATAGTTTTGGACAACTCCACTTCCGTCCTGCCCGCTAATAAACTGAGCAAACGCATAGGATAAACCATGAGATGCCGCTAATCCAGCACTCCCTCCACTTGATCCCAATACCCAAAGCTGAGGATTAGTTGTGATTTCAGGCATTGCTTTTAAACCAGGAAATCGGTGATTCGGATCTTTAGAACCAGTTACATAATAGATTAAATCTTCTACTTGCTGTGGAAATATATCTCCATTTGTATGCTTGTATTCTTGTAAAGCACCCGTTGCAATCGGAATGCCACCAGGTGCTCGGCCAATTCCTAAATCAATTCGATTTGGATATAAAGCCTCGAGTAACCGAAAATTTTCCGCTACCTTATAAGCACTATAATGCGGCAGCATAACTCCTCCAGAACCTATTCTTATTGTACTTGTATGTGCAGCCACATGCGGAATCATAATTTCTGGACTAGAATGCGCCAAGCTCTCTAAATGGTGCTCCGACATCCAGAATCGATGGTAGCCGAGTCGTTCTGCTTCCTGAGCTAAACGGACCGTCTGAGATAATGCTTCTGTTGCGCGGCTTCCTTTTGATATAGTTGATTGATCCAATACACTTAACTGAATCATATCCGATCCCTCCTCCAAATTCGCGTCACTAAATCTTGTATTATATAGTGTAGTGTGGAAATCAGGGTTTCATGCATACCTAGCCCATCAGTCGCTCCGTCTGTGTCTCTACTAATTCGGCATAAAAACCGCTTTGTTCGATTAGTGTTTCATGACTTCCTCTTTCGATGATTTCTCCATTTTTTAAGACAAGAATCTGATCCGCATTGCGAACCGTATTAAGCCTATGCGCAATGACGAAGCTCGTTCTGCCCTTCATCACGCGCGACAACGCTTCGTTAATCACCAGTTCTGTAATCGTATCAATCCCACTCGTCGCCTCATCCAAAATTAAAATGGAGGGATTCGCAAGGATTACCCGCGCAATGGATAAAAGCTGTCGCTGACCATGACTGATTCCTGACCCATTCGAATAAAGAATAGTGTCATAGCCATCTGGCAGTTTCATGATAAAGGCATGGGCGTTAGCATGTTTAGCCGCTTCGATCACCTCATCATCCGACGCATCCAGTCTTCCATAACGAATGTTTTCGCGAATTGTTGTCTCAAATAAATGAGCATCCTGTAACACGACTCCTACTTTTTCTCTTAAACTACTCTTCGAAATGGTTTGTAAGTCGATATCATCCATGAAGATTTGGCCATACTCTGGATCGTAAAAACGACTGATTAAAGAGATAATCGTTGTTTTCCCAGCTCCTGTTGGTCCCACTAAAGCAACGGTTTCTCCCGGATTTGCAATGAAGTTTATATTTTTTAGGACTTGCTCTTCCTCATACGCGAAAGAAACGTTCTGAAATTCTATTTTACCGATGATATCATCGATAGCCTGGTTATCAGACTCTAACTCTTCCACTTCTTCATCCAGAATTTGAAATACTCTTTCCGCACCAGCGACAGCTGATAAGATCACATTAAACTGGTTGGCTAAGTCATTTAAAGGCCGTGTAAATTGCCTGGAATAAGCCGTGAATGTCACAATAATCCCAATGGAAACGATACCTTGAAAATGAATCGCAAAAACAGCTCCTATCCCGACAATGATTGTGAAACTTAGATTATTGAGAGAGTTCATAAGCTTTGGAATAAATCCTGAATACGTTTGAGCCCAATAACTAGAATCTCGTAAGGATAGGTTCTGCTTTTGAAATTGTTCGATGACATACTCTTCTTGGGAATACATCTTCACAATCGTATGACCGGATAATGTCTCCTCGACAAAGCCATTCATTTGTCCTAAATAACGCTGCTGTTCTTTGAAAAATTTCCCCGTTCGATTCGTTATCCACTTCATCCCCAAGTACATGAGAGGTACAATCGTTATCGTTAGCAAGGTTAACAACGGACTCAACCATAGCATCGCTGCGAGTGTACCAACAATAGTTAACATACTCGTCAATACTTGAATCACCGTAGAATTCAAGGTACGACTAACATTTTCAATATCGTTCGTCACTCGACTCATCAATTCTCCATACTGCCTCGTTTGGAAAAAGGACAATGGGAGCTTTTGCAGATGGGAAAATAAATCATTCCGCATGAAATAAATCGTCCTCTGCGCAATCGTTACCATCCAAACCCCTTGTAGCCAGCTCGTCAATGAATGGAAAACAAACACAACCAGTAAAAAGGTAAAGAGCTGAATCAACTCTTCCATCGGGGTACGTTTTACAAGTTCATCTACAGCAACCCCAAGCAGATAGGGTCCAACTAACGATAAAGCAGAACTAATAATGACAAACAAAATAACGAAGAAAAAGAGTTTACGATCACGGGCCATGTACTCCCACAACCGCATCATCGTTCGTTTCACATCCTTTATTTTAGGCCGTTTCAGCTTCATGCCTCGAGTGGCGTGCGGATGGTTTCGAACATTGGAACTCCAATTGTTCTCTTTCTTTTGATTATTCACCACTTGCATAAACCCCTTTTCCAACTTGGGATTGATAGATTTGTTGATAATAGGAACTACTTCGAAGAAGCTCTTGATGAGTTCCACGCTCTTGTACGATTCCATCCTTTAGAAGAAGGATTTGATCTGAATCCTTTACGGAACTCACTTTTTGAGCAACATTGATGACCGTACATTTCCGTTTGGCTAACGCTGATAAGACTTGCTTCTCCGTTTGCGCATCTAAAGCACTCGTACTATCATCTAATAACAGAATTTTAGGTTCACGGACAAGGGCGCGAGCCAAGGACAGTCGTTGCTTTTGCCCTCCAGATAAATTAACACCTCGTTGCCCAATCAGCGTGTCATACTGATCTGGTAAACTCATAATAAACTCATGAATGGACGCGTCCTTCGCCGCTTCAACAAGTTGTTCATCCGTAGCATCATTTTTCCCCCAAAGCAAGTTATCTTTTATTGTTCCAGAAAAAAGATGCGCTTCCTGCGGGACTATCCCAATCTGCTTTCTAATGTAAGCAGGATCCAACTCACTCATCGGAAGTCTGTCGAGAAAAATATGACCGGAGGACGGTTGAATAAGATTAGGAATCAGCTGTAAAAGGGAGCTTTTTCCCGATCCTGTTTCTCCTAAAATCCCTATTGTTTCACTTGGTCTAACTTCAAACGATACCTCTTTTAACACAGAAACGTCTTTTTCCTCGTAGTGGAAGAATACCTTTTGAAAAGCAATACCTCCTTGAAGAGAAGGTCTTTTCTTTCCTGTGGTAATACTATCTTTCGGTGCCTCTGACAGCACCTTTTCTAACCGCTCCGCAGATGCCTTTCCTCTTGAAAAAGTTAGTAGTAAGAATGTGAATACACCGAAAGCTCCTAAAATACGAGTCGCATAGTTAATAATAGCTACGATATCCCCAGTTTGAGCATCCCCAAAGCGCAATTGAATGGAGCCACCCCAAAGAATCGCTACCATTGTTACATTTAGCCCTAACATCACGACCGGCATCGTATATTCCATTAATCGAAGCGCCTGTCGATTACTAAGTCGAAGTGATTCGTTTTCTTTAGAAAACCGTTCTGACTCAAAAGGTCCTCTATTAAACGATTTAACAAGTCGGATACCAAACAAGTTCTCCCTGATAACGGTGTTCAATCGATCAAGCTTCGCTTGGACATCCCCGAACAGGCGAACGCCTTTGGTTAACAAAATAAACATAATGACTAATAGGACCGGCACAACCGATAGTAAAATCCAAGCTAACGGCACATTTACGGTAAAAGACATAATCATTCCACCTAGAATGAATAATGGGGCCCGTAACATGATCCTTACACTTGTAAATAAAAAGGATTGAATTTGCGTCACATCATTTGTCAATCTCGTAATCAAGGAAGAGGTTGTAAATTTTTGAATTTGACTCGTTGAAAATGCTTGAATTTTAGAGTATAAGGCTTCTCTTAAATCATACCCCGTATATTGACTCACTTTAGAAGCATAGAATGAGCTTATGATTCCTGCCACAAATGCAACGACAGATAAAATAAGTAGAATAGTTGCCCAATAAAGGACAATATCCATATTCGATTTTGTAATCCCTTCATCAATCATGATCCCCATAATAATTGGTTGAACAAGCTCTACCACCAGCTCAACAAGCATTAAAAATAGGGCCATGAATAAAGCAAACTTATAGTTTTTCACAAACGAGAATACCATCTTCATTATAGGTTCCTCCATGGATGCAAGAAGTAGTTTCATTATATAAAATTGCTCGGTCAGTGTATATTTACAAGCTTTAGCCCGTCGATGCAGTGCATATTCCTTTCATGCACAATCAAGGTTCGTTATGATAATATTTAGGGTTTCGAAATATTTTTCGAAAGAAGGGATACTATCACCCAAGAACAAACCGCAAAAAGAAATGTATTCATCATGTGGTTCGCCAACTTCTTCATCGCGGGAAGTATTACGATGGTGTTGCCATTTTTATCTTTATATATAGATACATTAGGAGATTTCTCTGAGCAATATGTACAAAATTGGTCAGGAATCATTTTTGGAATAACATTTGTAACCGCCTTTTTATGCTCACCTATTTGGGGGAAGATTGGAGATAAATATGGCCGGAAATACATTCTCGTACTCTCCGGGATCGGGTTAGGTGTTTCCGTCGTCTTGATGGGCTATGTAGAAACGGTTTGGCAATTATTTGTCCTGCGTTTATTTATGGGAGTGTTTACAGGCTTCATTTCCATGTCACAAGCGCTCATCTCGACTCAAACCCCAAAACATATAGCCGGAAAAGTACTAGGAACGCTTCAAACGGGAAGCATTACAGGAAGCTTAATGGGACCGATGATTGGGGGATACATTGCGGACATCGTTGGATATTCTGCAACCTTTAAGGGAGTATCCTTTTTCTTATTCCTTTCCGCCGTATTAGTGTTATTCGGTATTCATGAACAAAAAGTGGAGCTGGAGGGAAACTCAAAATCAAGTTATACCTCTAAGGAAGTACTCCTTTATATTATTCAAAGTCCTGTATTGTTAATCGTCATGATTATCTCGATGTTTATACAAATTGCCCATTTCAGCATCCAACCCATTCTTTCCTTGTATGTTTCGGAGCTTCATGGCCCTGTTAATCTAGCTTTATTTTCTGGGATCGCTTTTTCTGCGGCTGGCCTTGGTAACCTGATGATGACAAGATGGTGGGGCAAGTTAGCTGACAGAATCGGCTACACGAAAATATTAGTAACATTGCTGATTATTGCTGCGGTTGTTTATTTCCCTGCAGCATTTGTAACGAACATTTGGCAGCTCGTCATTCTCCGCTTCTTCCTTGGAATGAGCATCGGAGGGATTATTCCAGTTCGCATCGCTTATATCCGCCAAGTTGCACCGATCGCTATGCAAGGGGAAGTGTTAGGATATAACACGAGCATTCGTTTTTTCGGGAACTTCATTGGACCCATCATGGGTGGAGCAATAGCAGGGTATTACGGATTCAGTGCTGTCTTTTTTGTTACCAGTGCACTCTTGCTCCTATGCGGCATCGTGCTACTCGTGACGATTCGCAGACAATCTGACACCATTCCTAAACCTAGAGAACAAACCAGCTAAGGCTTTGCCCTAGCTGGTTTTCTCTTTCCATAATTGTTCAATTAAAATAACAAGACCCGTTCCAAGTAATAATCCGTTACTCGCTAGGTTTTGTACTAATGATGGTAGTTCGGCAAACACTTCGGACGGTAGAAACATCGTACCAATCCCAATTAGATAAGCCACCCCAACAATGGTTGTTTTACGTGAATCAAGGGGTTGGCTCGTAATATTTCGGAGAGCTAGCCCAACAAGTTGCACAAAGGTCGCCATTAAAGCAGCATTCGCAATTGGAGAAGGAATGCCTGAGATCCATGTCACGATAAATGGGAAAAAGGCGATTATGATTAAAGCAGTAGATGCAATCAAGAATGGCATTTTCCTTTTTTGTCCCGTTAAACTAATAAAACCAGCAGATGTTGCAAGTGGCACGTTTGCTACTGCGGAAAACATCCCTGCTAAACCGTGATTAATTCCAAGGTAAGCTGTTCCCTTATTGATTTGTTTCCCGCTGTACATATCCTCATTACCTAACGATTGATTCGCAGCAATAACCGAAGCAACCACGTTCGAGATCAAAATGACAGCAGTGACGAAGGCAATCGGAATCGAGCTTAAATCAAAGTTAGGTGTACCCCATGCAAATAGTTCAGGTAGTGAGAAAAAAGAGACTTCATCTTCTGCTTTATGGAACCCGAATACAAACAAGTAAGCAATCCACCCAATGACAATTCCTATTAGTACTGCATAACTACTTAGCCATCCCCTAGCAAAAATCGATAACCCTAACACGCTTAGGAAAGTAATAAATGCTAGTAATGCTTTGATCGGTTGAATCGATTCCGCTCCATCCTGAAGACCTAGCATTCCTTCCAAGAAGGTTCCGCTTAATTGAACGGTAAGTAAAATAAAAAAGGTTCCCGTTACTAATGGAGTAAAGACAAACAAAATCTTTTCCGTCAGTTTAAACGCGCCAAATAAAAGGAGAAACCCTCCCGTCCAAATCATCGTTCCTTCTACAAGCTGCAATGTTTCCGTCGCAGTTGCTCCTTGCTGGGAACCCGTTATGGACATAACTGTAAAGATACTAATCCAAATCCCTGCAGGACCCTCCATAATCGGTAAGCGGTGTCCAATTAATCCTTGTAAAAGGGAAGCGACCCCAACAATAAAAAAGGTTCGTTGCATAAGTCCAGCTACTTCCACAAAGCTCATCCCATAAATAGAGCCTATTACAATAGGCATGGCGACTGAGCTTGCTAATAAAAAGATAAACCACTGTACAGACTCCATGAGCGTCGTGGTAACTGGTATAGATGGTTGATGATTCATATGAATTCCTTCTTTCTTTGAATAGAAAAAGCCACCACTTCGTATGGTGACTTCCCTATTTTACATCGGATGTATTCAATTATCATCCAAATAGACTTTTTAGGCCATCAATCAATTTTTGGAAGAAGTCTTTAACCCCTTGCCAAAAGCCTTCATCATTCGCTACTTCTTCTAACTTGTTCCGTACATCACTTGCAATATCATCTAATTGGCTTTTTACATTATCAAAGTCAATATTGATGGACCGCATTTTATCAAAGAGTGCAACAAGTCTTGCAATATCTTCCTCATTAAGATCGATATTTAAATTGGCTAATTGGTCTTGAACAATCTGCTCAATCTCTTCTTTCGATGCAGGATTTTGTTCGGCTATCGCTTGTTTGATTTCGGTTAATAACTCACTAACCTTTTCTTGGTCCATTCCTTCTTTTGCTGCTAGGCCTGTCGCTACCTCAAGTTCTTCATTCGCTACTTCCATACGGTCTTTATCTAAGGACTCCCCGTCGACATTATAAGCCTTATAAATACCTGTTAAAGCAGAATGACCACTTACCTTTAATGGGGAAGCAACTTCTACTACAGCATTTTCAATCCCTGCAGTCAGTAGAGCGTTGGCGTACATTTCATTTGTTACCTGAGTAATGTTTTCCTGATTCACAATGTTAATAACGAGTCCATTACCTTCCTCTTTCCGCGTGATTTTTGCAGAAGAGTACATGTTGGAGCTCGGATCTCCACCGATAAAGTTCACTAAATCCTCAGCCGTAACAATAATCTCATTTACCGTTGATGGATCATCGATATCTAATAAGTTTCGAACCTCTTGCTTTTGTTCTTCTGACAAAGCCTCTCCATACACAACAATGGGAAGACCGAATTTCTCATTAATTCCTTCATCGCCAGTGCTAGCATAGACTTCCTTTGGAGCTTGGATAAAGGCTGTTAATAGTAAAGCAAGTACTAAAAATGCTGATGTTAGCTTTCGCATATATCTTTCTCCTTTATCTATCATGATCTTCTTATATTCTTTTTTCGAGGGGGATAAATATTCCCCTTCTTATAGACGATCATACAGTGGAAAAAGTTTCTTTTCCACTAAAAAATTGCCTCCGAAAAAACGAGGTGAAAGCTTCACTTCATTACTTTTTCAATAAATTATTAATTAAAGTTGCGTCTGAGGGAGTCTATATATTTTTAGCAACAAAATGTACAAAAACACCCTAAAAGAAAAACCCGAACTAATTCGAATTCTAATTATAGAATTTCGAACTATTGTTCGGATCTTATTAGGATTAAAACTCTTTTGTCCCTGCCTCGTTCTTCAATGCTTATTTGTTTTTAACCGCAACGACGTCCATTTCAATGCAAACACCTTTTGGAAGCTTACTCACTTCTACAGTTGCTCGTGCTGGATAAGGCTCTTCTAGAAAACCTGCATACACTTCGTTAATTTTTGCAAAGTCATCCATGGAGGTTATGTAGATCGTGAACTTCACGACATCCGAAAACGCTAAGCCCGCTTCCGTTAAAATAGCTTGTAGGTTATTCATAACTTGTGCCGTTTGTTCTTCGATCCCTGCTACTACCTCACCTGTTTCTGGGTTAATCGGAATTTGACCAGAAACAAATACAAAATCCCCTGCATCAATGGCCTGTGAGTAAGGGCCAATTGCTTGCGGTGCTTTGTCTGTGTGAATTGCTTTTACCATGTAGATCTCTCCATTCTTTTTTAGCCTATCATACCACAGGATTGGGAGACATGTTGATATCTTTTAAAGCTTCACAACCATTCTTCCTAAAGCCTTTCCTTGCAAGATTTGATCAAATGCATTAGAAAGATCCTCTAAACGTATTTCTTTTACAACTTCGTTTAACGTATTAGGTTTTAAATCAGTCGACAGTCTTTCCCATATAGTTTTTCTAATTTCCATCGGACAGTTAACCGAATCAATTCCTAACAAATTGATTCCTCTTAAAATAAATGGGTGAACGGCAGTCGGAACTTCAACTCCACCTGTTAAACCACTAACAGCAACGGAACCACCGTAAGCAATTTTGGTTAGTAGGGAAGCTAATGGCTTGCCGCCAACAGGATCTACCGCCGCTATCCAGCGCGCTTTATCGATTGCTTTTATATCCCCGTTATACACTTCATCACGATGGATGACTTCCTCTGCACCGATTTTTTTCAAGTATTCATGGGAATCTTTCTTACCTGTACTTGCCACAACCTGATAGCCACGTCGAGCAAGAATCGATACTGCAATACTACCCACTCCGCCAGTCGCGCCAGTGACAAGTACCTTTCCCTTCTCGGGTGTTATGCCGTTATCCTCTAAACGTTGAATGGATAAGGCCGCTGTGAAGCCAGCTGTTCCCAATACCATCGACTCTAACGTTGTAAGATCCTTTGGCAGCGGAACAATCCAGCTCCCAGGAATTCGTGCATATTCACTATACCCACCAAAGTGTGATACGCCTATTTCGTAACTAGTGGCAATCACTTTGTCCCCTTTGGAAAACCGAGAATCATCTGATTCCACGACTTCACCCGCCAAGTCAATACCTGGCACCATCGGATATTTCTTAATGATCGGGTTGTTGGGAACCTTTGTCATCCCATCCTTATAGTTTACACTTGAGTATTCTACTTTAATGAGTACGCCTTCCCTAGGTAGATCGTTCATGGAAAGCTTGTCCACCTTTCCATCAATCTGATCCCCTTTTTGATTCAGAATAAATGCTTGAAATGAATTCATCCTATGTACTCCTTTCTAAAAGTTTTTAAAAGAGCGTAGCACACAAGATGTGTGCTACGTATTTAATTTAAAATCAATTTTTCCATGTCTGTAAATCGTTTTGAAATCTTGATTATCTAGTAGATTGTTATATAAATCTTCTGGAGAAAACCATAAGTAGTCATTGTTGAACTTATAATTTGCCCCATTTGCATAGCTTAGCCAAACCAATTTGGAACAATAAATATATTCCCATGGATCCTCTAAGTCTTGGACGGCCATGAAAGAAAACGTTGGTTTATCCTTACCATCCTTAATATTCTGTTTGTACTCATCCAAGTACTGTTCCGCATATTGTACGGCTTCCAGACCCTTCTCTTTTGAATTCGGCCGGAATTGAGCGTGAACAGGATGCTTTTCTAAAAATTGCTGAATGGTGGCCTTCCGAATAGCTGGATACCCACCAGGAGATTCAATCAGGTTGTGGTCATCCACGACTATAGCAGAATGCCCCACATAACCGGTAATAGCCTCATTCACGTTGTCACTCGCTACTAGAATGTCACCAGCACGAAAATTCCTTTCAACGTCACTTAAGTTTCTCGCCCCTACCACACTCAATGTATATTGTTCTGCTATCGGCATTGGGTCCATGGCACCAAGTCGGTAGCCGACAATCATTAGATGGTGCTCCCCAGGCTGTAGCCAGGATACGTCTAAATAGAAGTTTTGACCGTTATGAAAGGAAGCAATCAATTGATAATCCATATATACCCCATAATGATGTAACGGCAAATCGGAAACTTTTTTAATAGAAAGTTGTAGTCCATCTTGAACTACATGAAAATGTTTATGCATAATTACCACCCTGTATCAAGGTATTCATGGGTGGATGTAGGTGTTACTGATAATCCAAGTATAAAGGAATTCACTCATCCACCGTTGACATATGCTCATGTCATTATATGCAACGAACATACAGAAAAGGTGTGATATACTTTAATGAAAATAGAGTTAGACAGATGAGTGGTGAACATATGAAAGGTCAGAAGGGTTTTACATTAGTAGAATTATTAGCGACGATTGCGATTCTTTCGGTTGTTATCGTAAGTTTTATGTGGATCATCACCCACGCATTCCAATTTAACAACATAAACTCCGATGAACTACAAGCTACAAATATCGTTCGTGAAAAGCAAGCATTGTTTAAGGAAAATGAATCAAAGCATACCGCTCTTCAACAATTTATAACTAACGTAACTCCTACAGCTGAGCAAGAGGATTTTTTAGCTTCTCGCCCTGAATATGCAGCCTTAAACCTGACCGAATCGATACAACTCACGTTTCGGATGGAATCAGACCAGAGCGGAAATACGGGAGAAGTTCCCTATTATCTTTTAAAAATGCAGGATGGTTCCTATATAATCCATGTTTATGTAAGAAAAGATCCAGATACTCAAACAAACCCAATGCTTTATCGCTTATATATACAAACATTCAAAGATTCTAATCTATTATCGGATACGTACACGTATTTAAAATATTCGTAGGTGGGGAATGCACGATGTCTAAACGACAAGGGCCGGAATCAGGATTTACACTAGTTGAGCTACTTGGAGCAATAGCCATTTTTTCCATACTCGTAGCTCTTGTGTTTCAAGTTTTACACACAGGGATAAATGCCAGTAACAAAGCAAAAGAAGGCGCATCCCTACAACGAGAAGCGAATATTATTTTATCCGCCCTTACGACCAGACATGAAACAGAATCTTCTTATACGATATTACTAGACCAGAATCCAAGCGCTTCCAAAATATCAATACGTAATGAAACAGGGGAAATAACAGTAATTAGTCAAGCCTCTTATTTCTATACAATCTATAACGATACAACCCATGAATTATTACCAACTGAAGCCGTCATTGAACCGAACAACGATGAATCCTTGTCTATTCGGCTTATTGTAGAAGATGCTCAAGGTCAAAGCTTTGAAATTAGTACAATCATTTCTAGAATGTAAGGAGGAGTGGACATGAGCCGAAACAACGAACAAGGTATGGCACTAGCCCTCGTACTTATGGTTATAGCAATCATCAGTCTACTCTCTCTCTCTGTAATTGGGATGACCGTACATAATGCTAAGCAGTTTGACACGACCGAATCCAACATTCAAACACTTGACCTTGCAGAAATGGGATTCACCTATTATGAAACCTCTTTTCAAGATTTTTATAAGAGAAAGATGGAGGAAATAAATGTAAATATCCAAAACAACATGATTAGCGATTTCGAGAGCGGGGAGTTGAAGGATGTAACGGTTTATGAAGAAATCGTTGCTACTAAACTCCTCGAGGCGGTTAACGTTTTTCATGAACAACTCTCTTTTTCTACGAATAATGGAAATGCAGATTCTCTGTTACTAGCCAAACCAATTGGGATGGACAGCTCTTTCCAGCTAGCATTTCCTCATATACCTAGCAATATTGTTTGTACCACCTGCAACCAGGTTGAAGATACACCTGGTGAACACATTGAGGTCACCTTGCAAAGTACTGGAATGACAGAGGGAACGAAGTCTCGAACTGTTCGAGCAAGCTTCTCGTTAAATATTGGACCGATTACAATTGAGACGGATGGAAGTGGAAATCCAAATGAAGTTGGGGATTATGGCATTCATATTATAAAGCCAACCAATCTCTCGACATGCTCAGAAGATGATGTGCGTGAATTTGGCAGAAAGAGCTGTAGCTTTGAAGGACCTGTAGAAATTAATAACATTAACCGAGTAAACATAGAAGATGCTTCTATCGTCGTAAGTGGAAGTTTAACGACAAATCAACCTTTAAACAACGGAATAGAAAACTCTACGATATTTGTGACAGGAGATGGAAGCTTTAACTCTCCGATAAATGGAATAGATGCATCTAACTTATATATTGGCGGGACTGCTAATTTTCAAAACCTTAATCAGGGCGTGAATGGCTCAACATTAATCATTGAAGAGAATAGTTATTTTAATGCGCCAATTAATGGAATTGATCACTCCAAATTTCTAATCGGCGGATCCGCTACCTTTGAAAATATTAATCAAGGAATCAATAATTCTCTGCTTATAATTGAAGAAAACGCTACCTTCTCCGCAAATGGTGGGACGATAAGTGGCATGGAAAACACAACGATTCATGTGCTTGGCAACGCCAATTTTAACAACCGAAAGTTTAATAAAGTCAGAAATGCTCGTATATGCGTCAGGGGACAAGTAACCGAGCTTCCAAAAGATGCAGATTACGTCTATTCCCCTTCTCTGGGGACGGATGAAACAACCTTTAACGATGTGTGTGCCTTACCGGAAAGTAGCAGTGGCACTATATCGGAAGAGGATATTTCTTTTGACTGGTCCTTTGATACGGCTAATGTGGAATATGAATATCAAATTGACGAGTAGCACGTTAACGGGGAGACCTTCTAACTTTTTAACCGGACATGGATTCCGCTATTTCAAGCAAAAGCACATTTTTATATCGTTGAAGGACATCTAAAAGTTAGTAAAATTTTATAGTTTCTTATCTCATCAAATAGGCCTGGACAAAACATATGTCCAGGCCTTTACAATCGCACCGATTACAAATATTCATTATTTTTTGAACAGTTTCGTTATACTGTCCAGCAAATCACGTTTTGCATCAAAGAGTTTAACTCGCATCATCTGGTCTTAACCATCCTGGGTATTTACTAAATATATTTTTTCATCATACGGTATATCATCTTCTTCTCCAGGATAGTTTTACTAAGATTAGATACCTATAAGCCTCATTTAAAAGCATTAATTTCACTACTATTATTTTCTTTTGCTATATAATCTACCCAATCCACGCTTTGTTTTTTAATTAAGTATCAATGTTGCGGGAGTAAATCATGACTTAGACATAATCTTGATAAAATCCTTTACCCGTAGGTCTAACGAAATAATCTTGTGCTCGTCATTTAGAATGGCTTTTCCGTCAATGAGTTCCACCTTTGCGGAGTCACTATTAGCTTTCTTATATTCTACCTCTAATGTAAAATCATAGGTTGTTTGCTTGGCATCCTGTTTTTCGAATTGTATGTCTTTGACATCCAGCTCATAATTGTTTCTTAATGGCTCTATCCAGAGGACTGCGCTATATGTGGAGATATAATCCTGAAAGGCATCTTCGTTTGCAAAGTGGGGCTTATAATGTGTTTCTTCATATTTGGCCAAATTTTCCTTCCAGACTTCACCGCTTTGACTCATCAACTCTTTTAACTCCGTGTCAGGACCAGTAAAATTTTTTTCTAGTACAGTCGTTATGGTTTTGATATTTTCGTCTTCGGCTTTCTTCTCTGTTTTATCTGTGCAACCTACTAACAAGAAAAGAGAAATAACTAATGTAGAAATCATAAACTGTGTAAGTTTGTTCATATTTATTCCCCCTAATCTAGTTTTGAACTTAAATAAACTATCTTTTTATTATTTTGTCTATTACGTTTTACTACTATTGTCTTTTAAAGTTATAGATTTATGAAAGTATGTATATCAATATTAATAGAAAGATAGGAAATTATTTTATTTAAGATTCTACCTATCTATACATGAAAAGTTGGGCATGCAAGTCTTTAAGCGAATCCAAGTATATGAGTTCGTTTTGCATGCCCTTCTATCCAGTCAATATTAGGATAGAACTGTTGCCATTGTATAGATATGAAATTTGTCTTTATAAAAAGTCAAAAGAATGTTAGGTTGAAAAGTCTTAGTACCATATATAAGAACTTCTCCACGGTTCAACACTAAGTGATTTATTCTCTCCAACATAATCTGGATTTCTCATTGTATATGATGTTCCAAGTAAATAACCAGGATTGTCCTTACCGTAGATCCCAAGTTTACCTGATGAAGGGTGATATTCAGTAACAAAAGCTACTCTACACTTATGACATTGAAATGCATAGCCTCTTGAAATGATTTCCTTACCACCATCTTGAAGCTCTCCTGCTCCATGCTGATACATTGTATGTCTCCCACCCCCTGGACAAGGTATATACATGATTTGGATTGATTCTCTTTTGATGTTTGTGTATGAGAAATTTGAAGGGATTTACTTTGAATTGAATCGAATGAAGTAGTTAAAGGTGGGTGCTCGTGAAGGTGACTTGGTGAGGTGGATGCTGAGGAATTAGTTCGTAATAGTAGCAGAAGCGCTAAAAAAGAAATAATAGAAGTCGTAAATAGTTTTCTCATAACCTCATTATTTATATAATTACCGTCCCGTTAATATTTCACCAATCCTTCCATTAAATTGGAAGCCGCATTCTTATATTATCGGACTTTATAAAGATTGTAAAGAATAAATTAGCTGAATATTTAAATTATAATATGGGATATACATATCTTTTACCAACTTATAAAAGATTTCGTAATTACCTAGCAATCTTCATCTTTAAAAAAAGAGCAACAAATGAAGAGATTAATTATTGGTTCAATATAGCAGTATGAAGCTAGTATTAATTTGTCGTTAGATCTTGTTTTCGCTCTATGTAACCAACGATTATGATTGCTACATTAACACTTCACTAATCACCAAGCCCCCCTCATATTGGCTACCTCGCGATTTATGACAAGTGATACAATAACCCCAAATCAATCGTTCATACTGCAAATATTTCTATTTTGATAATTTTACTGGTTTGTTTTTAAAATCATCTTCTAAAACTATTAAAATTTTAATGAAGTTTCTTTCAATGAAATATGGTTGAAGATCCATACTTATACAAAACCACTCAATGAAAACCCTGGCTTTTTTCTTTTACTAAAAAACGATGGTCTTATTTTCATGTACAATAACTCGATCTTCTAGGTGCCACTTTACTGCCCGTGCTAATACACTTCTTTCAATGGACTGTCCGGATTTTTTTAATTTGGCCACATCATCTCGGTGATCAACTCGACTAATGTCCTGTTCAATAATCGGACCCTCATCTAAATCGTTTGTCACATAGTGTGAAGTAGCTCCAATCAATTTCACACCTCGGTTATAAGCACGTTCATAAGGCTTCGCACCAACAAACGCCGGCAGAAAGGAGTGATGAATATTTATAATCCGATTTGGAAGCTTTGCCACAAAGTCTGGTGTTAAGATTTGCATATACCTCGCTAAAATAACAAAATCAACCTCATATTGTGCCAGCAAATTCAGTTGTTCTGCCTCTACTTGCTTTCGAATCTCTTTGTTGGCAGGTATGTAGTGAAACGGAATATCTAAGGATTCTACGATTTCCCGTGAATCTTCATGATTGCTAATGACCAATGCAATATTCGCCATAAGATCTCCACTTTGCCACTCCCATAACAATTCCAATAAACAATGCTGTTCTTTTGAAACAAAAATAGCCACTTTTTTCGTTTGGGCTACATACATGAGCTTCCAATCCATTGAAAAGGCTTCGGCAATCTGTTTAAAATCCTCTTCTATTTCATCTCGGCGGTACGCTAGGTCGGGACACTCGAATTCAATTCGGATGAAAAACTCTCCGCCCTCTGGATTCATCGAATATTGGTTGGACTCGATAATGTTAGCCCCTTTTCCAAACAAAAACTTGGAAACAGCAGCTACAATTCCCGGTTTATCCGGACAACTTATGAGTAACCTTGCCTTGTTTTTATTTTGTTGTTGGAATTCGTCAATCTTGCGTTGAATGTATGCTTTCATTCTAAGTACCTCTTTACATGATAATATTCCTTATACTTTATTCCAATCGAATCTTTTATGCAAGGAGAAAGACAGAGGTTCCCCCTCCGTCTTTCAAATGACACTCTTCAACCCTTCTATAAACTGGTCGATTTCCTCCGTGGTTACGGTTAGAGGAGGAAGAATTCGAAGTACGTTTGGTCCGGCAATCAAGGTGAGAATCTGTTTTTCTTGCAAAGCAACTACTGTATCAATCGCATTTCCATTTAATTCTACCCCAATTAACAGCCCTAGCCCTCGAACCGCTTTAATAGCTGTACCGCTTTCTTGAACCTGCTTCAATTGCGTCAACAGGTATTCACTTTTCTTTTGAACCTGTTCAAAAATGGAACGTTCCTCTATAAAAGTTAAAGTAGCTAAGCCTGCGGTTGTAGCGATCGGATTCCCCCCGAACGTACTTCCATGTGCTCCAGGCCGAAATCCCTTTGCCGCTTCTTTTGTGGCGATAATCGCTCCAATCGGAATACCATTTCCCAACCCTTTTGCAACACTAATGACATCAGGCTTTAATCCGTACACTTCATATGCAAATAGGCTACCCGTTCTGCCAATACCTGTTTGTACTTCATCTATCATAAATAAAATATTCTGGTCCTTACAGATTTCCTCTAAGGCTTTTACCCACTCTTTATCTGCGGGAATGACTCCACCTTCGCCTTGTACAAGTTCTAGGAGAACCGCACACGTTTTATCCGAAACAACATCCTCTAATGCAGCAAAATCATTATAAGGAAGATGACGGAACCCTGGAACAAGTGGGGCAAATCCATTTTGAATTTTTTCTTGCCCTGTAGCAGATAAAGTGGCCATCGTTCTGCCATGAAAGGAACTTGTAAATGTAACGATTTCATGGGCATCGGATTGTTTGACCGTTTGCGCATAGCTTCTCGCAAGCTTGATAGCCGCTTCATTTGCTTCTGCACCACTGTTGCAAAAAAACACTTGATCCCCAAATGTATGCTCAACCAGTTTTTCTGCCAGTTGCTCTTGGGTGGGAATCTCATATAAATTGGAGCAATGCCAAAGCTCAGACAGCTGACTTTCCACCTTTTGTTTGACATATTCGTTGACGTGCCCTAGATTGCAGGTTGCGATTCCGGATGTGAAATCGAGATAGTGTTCCCCATTCTCATCCCAAACCGAAGTCCCTTTCCCTTTGGATAGGCGAATAGGAAAACGATTATATGTTGGCATGATCGCTTCCATTATATTAGCTGTTGTATTCGACATATTCCATCTCCTCTTTACCTAGGTACAAGCGCGTTCCGATTGCACTTCCTTTTAAGAATTGTTTGAGATTATTAGATTCCAACCCGTTTACAATAGCAACCTCTGGCACCCCTTTTTCCATCGCCTCGATTGCGGAAAGGACTTTTGGAATCATCCCCCCTACAATCACTTTATCCTCAATCATTTGCAGGATTTCCTTTCTGGAGGCTTGATGCACAATATCGGTTTGTTCCGATTGATAAATACCATCGATATCGCTTATGAAGCAAAGACTAGCTTGTAACGCTTGTGCTATTGCTGCGGCCGCCATATCTGCGTTAATGTTGTATTTTTGGCCATTTAAATCCATAGATATTGGAGAAACAACCGGAATCAATCCAAGGCTTGTAAGATATTCTATATATCCGGTTTCCACCTCTTGAATGTCGCCGACTAATCCTAATTTTTTGTTGTTGGTTGTTGGTTTTGCTTGTAAGAAGCCTCCATCCACTCCACTGATTCCAAACGCTTTACCACCAGTCTGCACAATTTGCTGGACGATTTGTTTATTAACGGAACCACTTAAGGCCATTTCCACTACTTCCAGCACTTCCTCTGTCGTCACGCGCAATCCATCTACAAACGCGGAAGGAACACCTACTTGATCTAGAAGCTTAGAAATAGACGGACCTCCCCCATGGACAACAACCGGCTTCCATTTCCCCTCGTTCTGAATGGCAACTAGCTCTTCATAAAAAGAAAGGGGAAGTTGGTCTACGATACTACCACCACATTTTATAACAACATAGCTCACTAAATTTCCTCCTCACGTACGGTAAGAAGCGTTGATTTTGACATAATCATAAGAGAGATCACAGCCCCAAGCCGTTGCTTCTCCTGTACCATCTTGGAACGTAGCATAAAGGACGATTTCATCTTGTAATAAATACTCCTTTGCTTCTTCCTCACTAAATGGTACCGGTAACCCGTTTTCCACGACCGGAATCGGCCCTAAGGCCACGCCCACTTTGTTCGGATTAAGCGGTTGCCCACTATAGCCAATGGCAGTAATGATTCTTCCCCAGTTCGCATCAGCCCCATGGATTGCCGTCTTTACAAGGTTCGAAGAAATAATAGCCTTACTAATAGCAGCTGCCGCTTCATTGGAAGCCGTTCCTGACACTTTCACTTCCACTAACTTCGTTGCCCCTTCTCCATCTCTGGCAATCTCTTTAGCCAAGAGCTGACAGATGGTCTCCAAGCCTTTGTAAAAGGTTTCCCATTCCGGATGATCCTCTGTTAAGACGTTATTCTCTGCTTTTCCGTTCGCCATAACAAGCGCCATATCATTCGTACTCGTATCTCCATCCACGGTAATCATATTGAAGCTTTTATTGGTGATTTGCTTGAGTGCTGTTGATAATGAATTCCCATCCACATTCGCATCCGTTGTGACGAAGCTAAGCATTGTCGCCATATTCGGGTGAATCATACCCGATCCTTTAGCTGCACCACCGATTGTAATTTCTTTATCATCAATCCATAGCTTTACCGCTACCGCTTTTTCCTTCGTATCTGTTGTCAGAATTGCCGTCTCAAACTTATCCGAGCCCTCATGCTCTGGTAACCCAATTTGCGCAATACCTTGCTTTAATTTATCCATTGGCAGCATTTCTCCAATCAGTCCTGTCGAAGCTACAGCTGCGTAATGCTCTTGAATGCCAAGCTTTTCCGCAAAAGTTTTTCTCATTTCATAGGCATCCAGCAACCCTTGATCCCCGGTACATGCGTTGGCAATCGCTGAATTAATTATTATACCTTGCAGCTTATTTTCCTTATTCAAGCTTTCCTGTGTTACTTGCAAAGGTGCCGCCTGAAAAACATTTGTCGTGTACACACCTACAGTTGCAGCAGGAACCTCTGAGTATATCCAACCTAAATCTAGCTTTTTCTTACGGAGACCACAATGCAGTCCTCCTGCCTGATAACCCTTCGGAGACGTCACACTACCATTCTCTATAATTTGAATCTTTTCTTTTATCGTTGACTGTCCCAAACCCTTTCTCCTCCTTATGGGTAGACTGGTAAGAACTCCAATCCCGTTCTTTCATCCCAATTGTTTAATAGATTCATATTCTGTATCGCTTGACCAGAAGCTCCCTTTACAAGATTATCGATCACCGATACAACTGTTACCTTTCCTGTACGCTCATCCGCTAGAATGCCAATGTCACAATAATTACTTCCATACACTTCTTTTGTAGCTGGATATTCGCCTTTAGATCTGATTCGGACAAAGGGAGCGTCCTCATAAAACGCTTTGTACATCTCAATCATTTCGTCCGTTGATTTATCCACCATGAGATCACTGTAAATCGTTGCCATTATCCCTCTCGTCATTGGAATTAGATGGGTGGAGAATGTTGTAACGAACGATTGACCACTTTCCTTTTGTAGCACCTGCTCGATTTCTGGTATATGTTTATGTTTTCCAAGTTTGTAAGCTTTTAGATTGTCATTCATTTCCGCGAAGTGTGTCATCATTGACGTGCTTCGTCCCGCTCCCGAAACTCCTGATTTTGCATCAATAATAATAGATTTTGGGTCAATCCATTCATGCTGTACAAGCGGGAGAATACCTAGCAAAGTGGCAGTTGGATAACATCCCGGGTTCGCTATATACGTCGCATGTTGAATCTCCTCTTTGTAAATTTCACTTAAACCGTACGTCGCTTTTCGCAAATAGGAGGGGGCTGCCGCAGGCTTTTCATACCATTTTTCATACACTTCGGGCGACTCCAATCGGAAATCACCTGATAAATCAATACATACGACACCTTGATCCATTAAGCCGGGAGCAATGTCTTTACTTACCCCTGGAGGAGTAGCAAAGAAAACGAGATCTACTTTTTCCTTTAATACATCCACATCCAGTTCTTCCATCTGCATCTCCCATACATCTGTCGCATGCGGGTACACGTCTGAAATCTTCCTGCCAGCTTGGGAATGTGTAATAACCAACTCTAATGTTGCATATGGATGATTATTTATAAATCGCATTAACTCGATAGCCCCATAGCCCGTTCCACCAACTATCGCTACTTTCACGAAAAAGCCCTCCTACATAATCGTATTGTGATTAATAATTATACTTTATTATGTATTTTTATACAACAACTTATAAAAAAATTTTGTAATTAACTACCCCTGCATATCCGCGTAAAAGCAAAAAGCGATTGGAAGACTCCAACCGCTTTTTCACTAGGCTTTTACTTGATTTTGTAAGATACCTATCTCTTCAATTTTTAAGGTAACGGTGTCTCCATCCTGTAGGAATGTCGGTGGATCCATGGCGAATCCAACGCCATCTGGAGTACCCGTTAAAATAACATCTCCTGGTTGTAGGGTTATGAGTCCTGAAACAAATTCGATTAAAAATGGAATATCAAATATGAGATGCTTTGTATTAGACGACTGTCTCTCTTCCCCGTTCACGTAGGATTTTATCTCTAAGTTAGATGGGTCCGGAATTTCATCCGTCGTCACCATCCACGGTCCAATTGGTGTACTATGATCTAATGTTTTTCCTTGTAACCATTGCGGAGTCCGCTTTTGCAAGTCTCGTGCTGATACATCGTTTCCTATTGTATAGCCTGCAATGTAGTCCAGTGCCTCCTCTTTAGAAACCTGTGATGCTTCCTTCCCAATTACAACAGCCAGTTCTACCTCATAGTCGAGTTTATCGGTTTTCGGGGACTTTTGAATAAAGTCCTCTGGCCCGATTAGTGCATTAGAGAATTTTGCAAACAAAACAGGGTAATCCGGAATTTCACTTTTCATTTCGGCAACATGCTCTTTGTAGTTTTTCCCTACACAAATGATCTTGGATGGATTTAATACAGGTGGCCCAAGAATAACATCTTCTCGTTCAAATATAGCGTCATGAACCATTTCTTCTTTTAAAAAGGAAAAAGCCTCCTGACTCCTATCTAACGCATTGTGACCTAATTCGAAGAACCTCGTTGGATCTGATGGCAACAAATATTCCGCAGAACCTACGTCTGAAACATCATTTTTATGTAAAAATTGACGATACACTTCATTTAAATCGTAAATGTTGTCTTGAAAAAGGACTCCCATTCGATAGGAACCAAGTCCTTTTTTCGTTTTGTATGTTACGAGCTTCAGTGTCCTCACCCCTAAAATTTACAGTAACTTTACATGGCCGTTGCTTCCTAATCTATCGAATTACACCATAGAAGTCAACGAATATTGCACATGGTTATTTTTAATGAAATAAAGGGAAAAGTGCATAATAAGAAATTAAAGAGAGGATGATTTTGAATGATTACATTAACCAGCAATATGAGTGGGAATTTTTCCTTGAAAAACGCTAACGAGGAGGAAATCACCGGAGCTTCTTCTCGAGATTATGATGGTTATACTCCTTTTGATCTTATTTGTAGCTCATTGAGTGTTTGTATGGCAATTGGAATTGATTCCGTTATTAAAAGAGATAGCCTCGATATAAAGGAATATTCCATTGAAGTAACACCTCGAAAAGCAGAGGACAGCCCTTCGCGCATTGAGCATTTTTCAGTAGCTGTGCAATTCGCTGATGAGGTAGAAGAGAAAACGAAGAAAAAGCTAATCACCATAGCTAAGCGTGCTTGTACAATTGGAAATACGATTGAGCAAGGGGCAAAGGTCGAGATCGTGTCTCAGTAAATAACTATCCGCCCGTAAAACGGGCGGTTTTAGTTTCGCCCTATAAGGGCACTTTACCAACGAGGTCCCTAAAGAGACTTCTGAATGGACCGTCAACCGTTTATCTTCCTACCTACTTTTTAAATGGATCGACGTATTCACGTTTACTCATGTTGTCTCGTAGTCTATCCTCTGATTCCTGTTCTCGAATATATTTTGCTACCGTTTTTTGGTTGAGTCCGACCGTACTCACATAGTAACCTTTTGCCCAAAAAGTGCGGTTCCCATGGTTGTACTTCAGATTTGCATGTCTATCGTGTATCATTAAAGAACTTTTACCTTCTAAGTATCCCATAAAGTAAGATACGGACATCCTTGGCGGGATCTCCACCAACATATGGATATGGTCAGGCATGGCATGAGCCCCGATGATTTCCACATCTTTCATCTCACACAAACGCCTTAAAATCACCCGATGTCCTCTTAATTTGCCAAATATAACTTTCCTTCTGTACTTGGCGATAAAGACTATGTGATACTTACAATTCCATCGGGTGTGTGATAAACTATTGTCACTCGACATGAGTAGATCTCCTTTCGTTATAAAGAGTCGGTTTGACGGCCAACTCTATTATAACGAAAGGGGATTTTTCTGTTACAACTCTACAAGTTGAATTCTCACACGGGCAGAGCCTTTGGTTTTAAAACCATTAATCAGAAAAAGCTCCGAGCTTGCGCTTGGAGCTTTACTTTCAGGATTGCAAATGAGATTTCCCGCTATTTGCTCAGCCTTTTCGAGGGTAATCCAATCTTTGGGGGTCCAGACATATGCTGGTTCCCAAAGTGTTCTTTTTAACCAGCGGCTAATACGGAGCAATGACTTATTACTCTTCATCTCTAGCTGGATAAGTACTGTAAAACAATAAGCAACGAGCGCAAGGAAGATTTGATTTTGAATGACAGTTTCGCTCATGCTATAGAAGTGCTTGATCCACATGCTGTTTTAGCCATTTAAGAAATAGTTCTATTGCCCAACGTTGACGGTAAACTTCACTAATCTCTTCAGAATCGAGATTGAAACCATTGGTAATTAATCGCAAGATATTTCCCTTTGTATCTACTACTTCAAGTAGTCGAACACATTCTTTATACATTTTTACGTTGAACCGATATAGACCATATTATCGGAAAGAACGGTAGAATTTTCAGGAACCATAAAAGTTTCAATTTCACGAACGATAGCATTTTTCTTCAGTCTTGACACCAAGAAATAACCATCTTCTATCATGCGATCAAATCGTTCGTAATCAACGCATCCACGGTCAAACACATACATGACTTCTTTATCATCTACAAGGACTCCTTGGCTGTTGTAATTACTGCTTCTTCTGGATAGACAGTATCTTTATCCATAATCACAAGTCGTAAGTGTAGCTTTACTCCTGCTTTTGTTTTACGGAATTTTGCCACTTATGATTCGTTAGGTTGAATGGAAGCGTGCTAGAATCAATGATTTTCAATGGCATATATGTCCCATTTCTAAAATGGATAACTTTTATTTTGTACACAAGATTCAAGAAAAAATTGGAAAGGATGACGGGATTGATTTCTTTATTCTTCCTCGAGAGCTGAGATAGACTAATCGATTCAAACCCAAGGACTCTCTGAAGTCCTTCATCTATTAGTGCATCGCTCATCTCCTCACGGCTCTCGAATCCTTGTAGTTGAGCGCAAATAACAGCAGATTTATGTATGCTTCCGCTGTCAGTTTTTTTGTGTAGTAATCCTGTTAATTTTCTTCAACTTGTTCAAATAGTTTTTTTTGCATTTATGGGTACAATCCATATACCAAAGATGTATTTAGTATGTTCTTGTCCATACGGATAACCTTTACTATTGGGTTTGGATAGGAACCACCTGTACTTCCATTGAAAAGGATTTTTTGTTGTATGAACATTTAATTTTTGGAGATTTTTAGTATTTTGAATCATCTGCGTTAATTAATGCAATGCTAGTGATAATTCGTAAATTACTATTTAACGCGAAATTATAGAAACCATTCTTTACTACCTCGTATCCCTACTCCCCTGTTGTATCTCGACAACTAGGTGGAGCAGCCCTGAACAACTTAACCATGCCTTTGACAACTCGATAGTGCCCTGTAAAACTCAAGGGTGTCCCGGTTTAGTCTTATTAGAATAGGTGACGTCCTAGCATCACATGGAAAAAATTTTTTAGGGCATATTGAGTTGTACGTGATGAAATAAAAACAGCAAATATATAAGGGTATGACAAAGTTGATGGTGCTTTACTGTCCATAACGGAAGAATCAGCATCTAAAGAGAGTTAGGGCATGATTAAGTGGTTTTAGACACCTGTACATCGACAATAGTCCTTGTTCTGTTACAACAAAAAGCTATTCTCGCAACTGATATTTTAATCGTTTAGGCAAATGATCCACGACAGAAAAAATACTAATAGTGGTTGTTAAGATTAAGATTCTAATGATTCTCAGTCCAGACCTGGTCTTATAGTTACACTAACCAACAAAATGGAATCGAGAACGCCGCATGTACACAATGGAAAGAACAGCTGCAATTAGTAGCACACCTTCGGTAATTAAGAAATGAACTTCCAATACTTTTGAAATAAGTACTATAAAGTTTACCGAACCGTGAATGAGAATTGCGTAGAAGAGATAAAGAAGATTTTTATGCCTAACAGCATAAAGAACTAAAAGAGATAGCGCAATTTGTAATATAAAGACCGTAATTCGTTCAAACCCAGTAAGCAGAAATACTTCTGAGGGCGCTTGAATTAATTGTTGCTTCACACCCATCAACGCTTCTGATTGCTTCCCCCCCACCTCCAGCATTTGGTCAAATTTACCAGTATTAATTAGATTTGCCGTCATAATGTTTTGCAGGCTCGCAAAACCGCCAATTAAAATGGCTTCTACCCCCCCATGCCCAATCCCATACGATATTCCGTCTTTCCATTCACGATATTTTTTAAGTAGGTATGCAAAACCAATAAATCGACCAACCTCTTCAAAAATACTCGAGGATAAACTCCCATAGACAGCAAATAGATAGGGATTACTCTTAAAAAAATTTGCGGTAGTTTCATTTTGGTGTAATACGAATGCGTTTACAGAGTTTCCAAGTAGCTGAGAAAAAGCTAAAAAAACAACAATGCCAACTAGAAGTGGTTTCCAAAAAACACCTCGCTTTTTTTTGTAATAGATAAAGATAACAACAGGAACCAAAAGTGAGAAAAAAGCTGAAACAACCATAAAAACGATAGATTGCTGATTGACCATAAGGAGCCTCCTTAATTACTTTTTTTTACATGATTCGTCACATTTTCCTAGTGGAACAATTGAGCGTTTATTCGCCACGTATTGATATATAGACCCGCCAAACCCCAATATGCTAGACAATTTTAAAAGCGGCCATATAGGTAGAAAGATAGGTAATCTCCATGACAGAGAAACGAAGGTATCAATACCAGATACAACACGATAATTCCTATGAACTCTGGAATGCATACTCATGAGTAGGTTGTCTTCTGGGACTTGAATTTTACTTTCAATATTATTACCACGAATGCCAACCATCTCTACTAGATTTAACCAGTCTAGTTTTTCAATTTTTTCTTTTACATTGATACACAATGGGCACCAATTATCATAATAGACTGATATTTTAAAAGACTCTTTTCTCATTTTTTCCTTCTCCTCATTAAGCCGTATTATTAAATCATTTTTTCATTCACATAAATGATTACACAAAGGCCGTATCCTATGCCAAATATAGTTAGAATAAGCTCTTGGTGAGGAAAACTAATAAACCCACTGACTAATAATAATAAACCAAGAGGGGCGAACAAGTAAAAGCCTGCAATTCGTGCTAATTTATCTTTATCTTTAACACGTGCTTGATTAAACCCCGATAAAATCCAAACCTGTTTTTTAACACCTACCATATATGCCAGTATTAAAAAAACAACGCCAAAAATAATTAAATTGTAGTTCATCCATATACCTCCATTTACAATTTTATGAAATAATACTATTTCACAAACCGTTTATTAACAATGCCATAAAAACTAATCACAAGAACCAGTATGCATCCGGTAAACACAATTTCTTTATTCGAAAAGCTTACAAATTCACCAGATAGGAATATACACCCCAATAAAAACAGATAAAGACTTCCCAACTTCGATAACGCCTTTCGACCTCTTATATTTCCAGGGTTTTTTCGGACTATGGCAAACCCCCAGAGCAGCCTCTTTTTAAGAACCAGATAGGAAAAGAAAAATAACATTAAGGCAATAAGAATCTCCTGGTGTGATGGAAATAGGAAAATCCCAATCGGTATTATGAGTAACGGTAGTAGAAAGACATAGTTAGGGTGTCTTTTTGACTTATTTTCTTCTTCTATGAGGTCCTTCGCGAGAGCCTGAACTGTTAGAAATTCTTCTTTGACCTTATCTTCAATTTCTTGCTCTGTTAATCCATTTGCACGTTGGTCGGATATATATCCCCTTAAATGATCAGTTATTTCAACTATATAACTTTCTCTCTTAGTCTTTGGAATTTCGGAAAGCTCTTGATTAAGATCTTCCAAAAATAAATGTATATAATCATTTTTTTCCATTTGGGTCTATATCACCCTCTCTTAAGACTATTAATGCATCATGAATCTCTTTAAATTGTTTCAAACGATCAGTTAATACATTGCTCCCTTCTAAAGTGATTTGGTAGTACTTCCTCCCTGGTCCATTAATCGAATCCTTCCAAAAGTATTCGATTAACCCCTTTTCAGTCATTCTTTTCAAAATGGGATAAATAGCCCCTTCAGAGATGGAGAAAACATGGGAGGTAGTTTTTAAAGCTGCAGAAATTTCATAACCATACATAGCTCGAGTGCGAATTAACGAAAGAATAGCTAGCTCAAAAGTACCTTTTCGTAATTGAACCATCCACTTATCCATATTATTATTTTTATTCATACGTTAACTATATATGATTAACATCTATATTTCAATGATATATAGATGTTAATCATATATAGCGCTTTTCCCATTAATGAAATAGGAAAAGTACGGAGTAATAAACTCCGCACTTTAAATGGGTGTTATGCTGAAAACTAATTAACTTCTTCTACAAGGGAGCGAATTGCCATTTCCCTGTTCGTGTCATCTTTTATGATAACTGGGGTAATGTCAATCGCAAAAAGAACAAGGACGATACCAGCTGCCGCTGCAGCAGCATAGTAATAGTAGTAGTACCATTCAACAGAAACTGAGGCTTCCTGTGCTACCACACCTGTTTTCACTGCTTTTTCCATCGCTGCAACATCATTTTCAATGATTCCGCCAGCTTCTTTTAAGAGGCTATCTATTTGGGCTGGATTATTAGAGTATGTGGCCTCTTGCAGTTCATCAAAAAAAGAAGGATTCTCTTTCTTGATCTTCTCAATAATACTTTTGGCAAACTTTTCGGTCTTCTTAGTATTTAGCTTTTCAACCATTGATTGGTTAAAGACTTCTGGAAGACTGTGTCCAAGTTCGCCTTGTGCAAAGACAAATCCGCGGAAGATTTCCTCACCGGTGTACTTTTTTTGCTTTGCTTCTACCTTATTGTTAATTCCAGGAGCAAATGTAAACCCAAAAACCATTGCTAGCGATAGTAGCGTTGCAATCACCTTTTTCATTTAACTCACCTCCTTTAAATCGTATGCTCCTTCCTCGTTTTTTTGGCCCTTAAAAGAAAGGAGTTTTAATTGGGATTCAACCGGAATTAAGTACAACATAAGTGTACCGACCATAACCATTGAAAAACTAATCAATCCTAACATTAGTGCAAAAATTTCATGCATAAAAACAGCTATAACAAAAATACTCTTCCAGTACTTTTTAGGTGCAAAGAGGCCGCCAAAAATGAGAAGCTGAACAAGTAAGGTACCCCAGGTCGGAATGACGATTAAGGGGCTACCCACAATAGGATTGGTAATTTGGTCAAAAAAAGAATTAAATCCTATCGTTTTCTCGCGACTATAATAATAAACAGCTGTGCCATCTATCCATTCTGCATTTCCTAGTTTGGCAATGGTAGAGTGGAAGTAAATGATCGCCACCTGAATTCGAATAAAAATTATAGATATGTTTGCGATAATTTTAGAATACATATTAACTGATAATGTCTTCTCTGGGCTCTCCCAATGCCATTTTCTTCGATCTGTCAATGTAATTGGGATTAATAAGAAAGCGATAACTGAAGCAGCCTGTTCACCACCATCTATTACAACCATGGCCGACTGCATACTATAAGCTATATACCAGTGAAGAATACCAGTAAAACGGGGTCTCCACCCAATTACGACCAGGAATAAGATGAATACAAAAATCCATCTAATCAGATTAAGATATGTATAATCATTTTGAGCTAAACAAAAAGCGCTAAATCCGTAGTCACATATGGGGTAATCTGCAGATGCTGAAGAAGGTTTAAAAAGAATTTCTGGTTTATTTACGATTAGTGTCAACATACCTGCGAAGGCAATTAAACTTCTAGCTAGTCCATACACATTCGTCCATGGCGTTTTAATTTTCCACTCAGATAGGATATTCTCTATTTTGCGGAACATGTAATGTCCCCTTTCACAATCTTAGTTACTTTTGTTTCTGATTCGCTATATTTAAAATAACTCCATGGAATTGTTTTTTCCTGGGTGAAATAATAAGTGCCACAGAGAAGAGGACTTGGTGCTATATTTTCAACTTCTACTTCATTAGCTTGCTTCTTGCAGGAGTCTAAATCACTATTATCACATTTGCTCCATTCTCCCTTTTCGATTTTCGTAAAAAGTGCCCCCATTTCCACTCCTTGGGCACGACCTTTTCGATATAATCCGAATATATTTTCTGCCCGCATAGTCGGCCAGAGGATTTCAGTGCTTTTCTCGTCTGCTGCGTATAGGCCCATTATCGGGGCACGTGGATCCTTACTAAAAAACCCCCACCCCTGTGGCAGTATAGATGAATATACAACCTGTGAATCTTTTGTAGGAGAAACTGCTGTAGCCCCCATACCAGTAATTACAGAGGAAAGAAAAATGAATCCCCAAAACACTGAAAAGGCAAAGAAAAATATAATGAGTTTCTTTTTTTCCATTGATGTCCCTCCCTTCTTTTATTGGGATGAGTAACATGTTTTTAGTTTTTAAGCGTTTGCGTTAACGCTAGTTTGATAGTCTATTGATCGTTTTTTTAGTTACTTTATTCTATAATTTCCATAAAGGTAATAAGACTTTCAATTCGCAATATAACTTCATGAAGCAACAATATCATAGTTCCTTAAAGTTTATTTGAGAATAAAATTCAAGTTAACTGCAAATTTATAGCAATCTGTAATCATAATTAGAAAGATGATGAAAATTTTCATAAGATTGTATATAAAATAGGTATTTCTTTAGCTTCTAAAAAAAACTTGAAAATAAAATTCTTCTAAATTTCAAATTTTAAAGTATTAAACCGTATTTATGCCTGTACTTAAATTGATTTAAAGTGGTATTATTTTCCTAATCCTTCTATAATAAATATAGGAAGGAGGTGGGATATATGGAGTACAAAATAGGGCATAAAATTAGGTATTTTAGGGATAAGTCTAAAATGACTCAAGAAGAGTTATGTCGGGGAATTATATCAGTGTCCTATTTGTCTAAAATTGAAAGGGGAGTGGTGGATGCGCCAGAAGAAGTTATAAATTTGTTAAATAAAAGATTGGAAATAAACCCTTCGATAAAGGAAAGTGAAGACATCTCTCTTTTATCTCAACGCTGGTTCGAGTGTTTACTAGTTGGAGACAAAGAAAAAGCTAGGGATTTTTACGAGGAAATCGAGGGTAACATGGACAGCATTGCAAATCCTCAGCTTGTTAACCTGGTTGAGATACATAAATTACGTTATTATATTCTCGTAACTGATATAGAGAGGGCTAAAGAGCAATATTTTTACTTAAAAAAGGCCGCAAAAAACTTTTCTGACAACGAAATTTATTACTGGTTAAAGTTTGCCGGCAACTTCAATTATTATCAACTCTCCTATAAAGAAGCATTGAGACTATTCTTAGAAGCCGAAAATCACCTGAGTAATAGCATAGACCAACATCAAGAGAAGAAGTACGATTTGTTTTATGTTATTTCAATTGCTGGAAGTAAAATCAGAAATACACATTTAGCACTGGTATATGGTAGTCAAGCTTTAGAATATTATCGAAGTATCTATAACATGAAGAGATGCGCTCAATGCCATATTGTATTAGGTATTTCATACCAAAGAAGCAAAGAAGCAAACAAGTCTCTTGAAAATTACCAATTAGCATCTATAATAGCGGAGAATTTGAATGATTACCGTGTGATGGCTCTATGTAACCAGAATATAGGAAAGATTTATTCACTGAGAAAAAACCATGAAAAAGCTATTGAGTTTTACCAGAAGAGTTATGAACTTAGACATGAACAACTTCCAGTTAATAAAATCGTTCCAATTTCGAGTTTGATGAAGGAGTATTATAAATTAGGTGACCTTGAAAATACTAAAATATGGCTGAATAAAGGACTAGAATTATCTTGTTCACTAAGTCCGGAGGAGTCAATTTACGTCTATGAATTTAGAGTATTTTCTCAATTGATTTATGATTCGTCTGTTGCATTAATCGACTTAATTACATTAGAGATACTGCCTTTCTTGGAGAAAAAGCAATTGCTCTTTGAGAAAGCTTTTTATCTTAAAATATTAGCCGACCATTATTTTAGTACTAGAAAGTATAAGTTGGCGGCTTCTTATTATCAATTAGCCAATCAGGTTTTTACAGGTAATTATGAAGAATAGGAGGAATAAGATGAAGAAGTTATTATTGGCGACTTTATCAGCTGTATTTGTGCTCTCTTTTAGTTACGGTGTGGTAGTAGGGACCCTTACCACTAAAACTGAAGAATCCTATATATTAGCGAATAATGAAGAACCCGACCCATTAGGTAATGTAGAGGAAATAATGAAAGAACTGGTTGACGACTTAGTTGATTTAAGAAATTTAATATAGACATGTAGTAGACGTAAAAGGCATGTTCTATTATTTGATAATTCAACATGCCTTTTATTGGTTCTTCCTGTGTAGTGACATTAATTTATAAAAAAGTTAAGAAATGTTTCCCCCTATGTTGGACCTTCGGTTACTTATTGAATAACCATTAATTATTTTATCCTTTCCTTCATTTCTTTAGTAAGTAGTTTGAGAAGTTCTATTTTTGCTTTATCAGAAACAACCAATTCGTCATGTTAATCTTCGGCATTGGTAAATTCCCAATAGTAGAATTCAAAACCAAGCATATCAGTCGCTTTATATAAAAAACGTTCAACTAATATATTCAATTGTTTACTATCCCCATCAAAATCATGTTTTATATCAAAGCTTTCCATCAGGACTTCAATTGCCTTAGCTCTTAACTCCCGTTTGTTGGCTGCATCCCCTTTTAATGCAATCTCTATCTCAGGTGTTTAGATCTTAACTCAGTTTGTTTAACATTAATTCCTTTCATCTGGCCCCGCTCCTTTTAATGGGTTTTGCAAATAGGGTTTAATATATCTTTTCTCTTACTGTTTGTGTATATCCATGTTTTTCTTAACCCTTAAAGCTGTCAGGAAAAATACTGCTACATATAATTAAAGCAATATCCTTTTTCGTTTAATAGCATTGTTGCATTATCTGTACTTCTTTTATTATTTTCGTTTCCCCCTACTTCATTATAGGCTAAATGGGCCCTTCCCGTTTTGGAATCAGTTTTTTGTAACATATTTAAGTTTTTGATTCTTTTTCCTCATCTATACGTAGAACTGATGATTTTCCGTTGCTCCATGATGTTACAAAACTTACACCATAATCTTTACACATTTGCTTTAAATGTTCCACCCCAACGTGGCCGGATACCCTTAAAAGAAACACGCAGATATCTGATTTTCTTACCATTGCTTCCAAACGTTCTAAGCTAAATTTTGAATCGCCAAAAAAACTCCCCATCCCTTTTGGTGATTGCAAACTTATATAGGCTTTTCTTTGGCTCATTTCTTATCACCAAAACGGGCTTTCTCTTTAAAGTTTGATCTTAGGGGGATAGATTTCTTTTTTGAGGTTTTTCATTCCTTTTGTTGTCGGTCCTAGACGAATTATTAATTTCATTACTATTGCCCGCTGACACATGTTTCCAGATTATTTCGGCCAGCTCCGGTTATCCCTCTTGGTAGGCAATATCTGTTAAGTCTCCACATTCTACCTGTAAATCAAAAACATCGTTTTCATCCAGTATTATAGGATTAATATTTTCATTGTAACGTATATACTCACTCGTCGCTTTTTTCTACCGCTAAACGTCCTGCATTTTATATTACGGGACAAAAATTAATTTGAACTCTATTGGGATATTCACTTCCTCCCCCTTTGAAAACGAAGAAAAAGCTAATCACCATAGCCAAGCGTGCTTGTACAGTTGGAAATACGATTGAGCAAGGGGCGGAGGTTGAAGTTGTAACGAATTAAGGAAAAGCTCCAAGCTTGTGCTTGGAGCTTTTCTTTTAGGATTGCAAGTGAGATTGTATGGTTTTCAAGTCTGGCAAAGTGGTCATTGCTCCCTTCACGGAAGAAGCAAGGCCTCCAGAAACACTCGCAAATTCCGCCATTTGCTTAGCCTTTTCGAGGGTAATGGTATCTAGTGCTCCTTCACACTCATGCATACAATAAAGGATTCCCGATACAAAGGCATCTCCAGCACCTGTCGTATCAACCGCTTGAACTTTCATCGCATTCACTTTGGTGGTTTGGTCTTGAACCGCAACTACACTGCCATTCGGTCCAAGTGTCACGAAAATCAAAGGAATGTTATATTTCTTTAATGCTTGAATTCCCTTTCCTACATCGCTTTCTCCTGTTAAAAACTCTAACTCTTCCTCTGATACTTTTAATATATCAGCATTCGGAAGCATGTCTTGAATGGTCTCCTTCGCTTGATTTTCTGAGCCCCATAAAGCCATTCTCAAGTTGGGATCAAAAGATACAAGGACACCGTTCTGTTTAGCAATTTCCACCGCCTTTTTCGAAGCTGTTTTTACTGGTTCATCAATAAGGGAAATCGAACCTATATGTAAGATCTTATTTTCTATCATGTGCTTTTCATCTAATTCATTAGCACTTAGAAACTCATCTGCTCGCGGATCCACAAAAAAGTCAAAGCTACGATCTCCAGACTCATCCAAGGTGACGAAGACAAGTCCGGTTTTGACCTCTTTGGAAAACAACATATGATTTGTGTTTACTCCATATGTTGCTAGGGTATTTTGAAGAAAATGACCAAGGACGTCATCCCCCACTTTGCCGATAAAGGTAGATGGGATTTGTAGCCTTGCTAACCCTACCGCAACATTAGCTGGAGCACCACCTGGACTTTTTATATACTCCATATTCCTTGCATCCTTTGGAATAAAATCAATTAACGCTTCTCCTAAACTAACCACGCCTCTTTTCATCACACTAACCTCCACATTCAAATCTACCCTTAGTATAACAAAAGAAAAGGTAAACCTTTCTATGATTATCATGCAAAAAAGCCCTACCATTCAGTAGAGCTTTCCATTCGACAAAAACCGGGGGGTACACTGTACTGGCACTTATTCAGTAGCAAATTTCTTTTCCATCAGGTTAAGTGCGTAGGTTAGGACGAGTGTTAGGATTAAATAAATGACTGCTACACTGATATACGGTTCCCACACCCGGTAATATTCCCCTGTCGCTGCTCGTCCCCAATAAAGAAGTTCTGGAACTGCTATGATAGCCCCTAACGAAGAATCTTTCAGCAAAACGATAAATTCATTTCCTAAAGGTGGAATCATCCGCTTAAATGCCTGTGGTAAAATGACATACCGCATGACTTGAATCTTATTCATCCCTAGAGAGTGAGCTGCTTCAGATTGCCCTCGATCAATCGATTGAATCCCTGCTCGGAAAATTTCTGCGATATATGCTGCGGCGTTCAAAGCTAACGTTACAACCAGAGATGTTGTTGCTCCAAAATCACCAAACGACGGTATAATCGCAAAATGAAATAGGAATAATTGCACTAACAATGGTGTTCCTCGGAAAAAATTCACGTACCAAACAAATGGCATACGAATTAGCCATACTTTAGACATCTTTCCTATTCCGATAAATAATCCAATAAAACATCCAATAAGTGTACCTAAAATGGAGGTCCAAATTGTTACAAACATTCCTTCCATCAAAAATGGAAGATACTCCACGATAATATCGATCCGAAAATCCATATGACTTCTCCCTTTACGTCTTTTTATCTATCTAAAATGAACAGTCGGTGTCTAGTAGCTATTTCTAGATAATTTGTGTACCTATTCCCGATTCCAAAGAGGAAAAAATAGCGTAACGAATACCGTTACGCTATTTTTCTTTTCCTTAGCTTAATCAGTAGCCGCTTCTAGCAGAGCATCTGTGTCTGCCTCCACACCGAACCACTCTTTATAGATTTCTTGATACTTCCCATTTTCAATAACTGCAGTTAACGCTTCGTCAAGATCTGCTTTTATTTTGCTGTCTTTCGGGAACATCCAGCCATAAAACTCCGCTTCAAAGTTTTCTTTATCTGTTATCGTTTCTACATTCGCATCTGGATTATTTTTCACATATTCATTTGCTACGACGTTATCCGTTACGACAGCATCCACATCTCCATTTGCTAGAGCCATGAAAGCTACTGCTGTTGTTTCATATTTCAACATGTTATCGGCATTTTCTCCGACTACTTTTTCAGCAGCTGTTTGACCTGTCGTTCCATTTTGAACCCCAATTTTAAGTTCTTTTAAGTCTTTTGCACTTGAAATATCGTCTCCAGCATTAAATACGATCATATGAGTGGACTCAAAGTATGGTAGTGAAAAATCGAATGTTTGTTTACGCTCGGCATTAATAGTAATACCTGCAACTCCGATATCCAAGTCCTTTCCTTGAAGGGAAGCAAAAAGCGGATCCCATCCAACATTTTTCAATTCATATTCATAGCCAGCCTCTTCCATCACGGCAGCTAAAAGGTCTACATCAAATCCTACTATTTCCCCTTTATCCATATATTCGAAAGGAGCAAATGCTGCATCCGTTCCTACTTGAAGTACTAGTTTTTTCTCTGCTTCACCTGAAGATCCTTCTCCATTTGTTTCGGAATTAGCTTCTTCTGAGCTTCCACAAGCTGCAAGTATAAGCATGCTGATTAGTAGAATAAAACCTAAGTATAATTTCCATTTGTTTTTCATAAATATTCACTCCTGATGTTAATAGATTATTAGAATAAAATTAATAATACTATGATAACAACACTTTGACAACATAAAAATTAAACAAAATGAATTTTTATACATTAATATGTATTATATTTGGATGGATTAGCATCCAAATCTTTACTTTAGCTAATAGAAAAAAGATAATTAGAAGTCCCTTAAACAAAAAAATCAGGTAAGATAAAACACCTCACCTGATTCAAAGAAGATTACGAAGAAACTCTGTATAGGTTTTTGCTTTTAACAGTCGTTGAACTAATTCATTATTATCCACGATTTTACCGAGCATGTTATACATGTTCTGAAAATCCTCATTACTTTCTTTCTCCACACTCAGTAAGCAGACAAATTGAACTTTCTTGTCCCCCCACACAATTGGTTTTTCAAGTGTACAAAAGGCTAAGAATGTTTGGGGCGTTAATGGACTTATTGGATGGGGAATCGCAACGCTATTCCCGAACGAGGTCGGCGCCATCGACTCTCTTTGGAGGACAGCCTCCAAAAATCCTTCTTCCGCCAATCCCTTTTCCATCACTTGATGTACTAAATACTCTAATACCTCTTGTGTAGAAGCAAGGGGTTTTTGAAGGAATACGAGGCCCTCTTTTACATATTGAGAAACACTCGTCTGGTTTTCTTGAATGAACCCTTCAATCTTTTGAAGATCTCCTTCGCCCAGGATCGTATTCACTTCAATAACCGGAACAGGTAAAGATTCACGAATAGGGATGGAGCTAATCACGAAATCCACATTTTCAAAATCTACTTGATTTAACTTATAAAATTCGGTTGTACCCATTACTTTAATTTTAGAACCGAATTTAGCTTGAACTTTATAATTTAATAATTGCGCACTACCCATTCCAGATGCACAAACAATAAGGCATCGCTTTGGTCCACTTTCTAGTTTCCTCCGCTCCATCGCAGCCCCAATATGGAGGGCAAGGTAGCCAATTTCATTTTCGTCAATTTTCGCACCAAAATGCTCTTCTAATGCTAAACCGGCGATGATACCCGCTTCAAAAGCTACTTGGTAATTCACTTTAATATCTTCCAGCATCGGGTTCCGAATGTTCATGCCATATCTGTAGCGGTTAATCGCTGGCTTCAAATGCAAGCCAAGTCCCATAATAAGCTCTGTATCATGCCGAATCCCGAGATGCAATCGTTCCTCAATCGCATCGAGCACTGCGATTGTCAATTGATAAACTTCATCTTCTAACACATTCCCGATCTCTTGCTCACTCATGTTAGAGGTTGTAATCATCTTCGTTCCAAGTAAGTGAATCGCGATGTAGGCAATCTCTACGGGCGGGAATTTAACTTGTAACACCTGCTCCGCTTTTTGAACTATTTTCTTCGCTACAATGTATTCTTTTTGCGTAATGATCTCTTTTAGGTCTGCCTTATAGAGCTTCACATGATAGCCCGAAGTAATTCGCTTGTAGGCGATGGCAATATGAACAAATAGATTATTGATCGCGATATCAGACAGCGTAATATCGTTTTCTTCAATCTGTTCAATAATAATTTTCCATATCTCCGATAGTTCCTTTTCACCTGCTAAAGAGGATAACTCACTAGTCAATGCCGTGTTAGGAGAACCTTCTCCACTTCGGTCAAAAATATATTCAGACATACAGAATCTCAGTTTTACCTCACTACCTTTAATTTTCAAGCCGTAGTTAGGTCGTTTTTCTAATGCAATGCCGTACTCTTTTAAAATCTCTTTCACACTCTTTAAATCGTTTTGAATCGTTGATTTACTAATATGGATCTCATCAGACAAATCATCTAGCTTCAAGTATCCTTCTGCCAAAAGAAGTCGTCTTATTAAGTATTTTACCCTTTCTTCCGGTAAGTTAGGTTGAAAGGCTTCAGAATCATGCTTTTGCTGGAAGGTCTGTTGTAAAAATTTACGAAACTCCTGCTCTTCCTGCACTTCTAATTCATACCCTTTCCCACGGATAGAGTTAATACTAGCCCCATTAGACAAGAGCAATCGCTCCAGTTGCTTCAAATCATCACGAATCGTTCGAGACGTAACATCTACTTTTCTCGCTAAATGATCACTGGTTACAACTGTATCAGATGCCATTAGTTCTTGTAATATAGCGGTTAAACGTGAATTCATGGGTTCGCCTCCTTTCCTACAGAATTTTCATGGCAGCACGGACCTATAGGAACTCCTCAGACCCCACATAAAAAGGGCCTGAGGTCGGATTCATTAAGCCTCTTGCTTTTGGAAAAATTGTGGTAAATATTCTTTATGAGCTTCTAGCATTTCATCTAAAATTTCCTTCGCAACTGTATCGGAAGGAACAAGTGGATTGATCGTCATTGCCAATAAGGCTTTATGATAATCTCCTGTAACTGCAGCCTCTGCTGCCACACGTTCGAACGATTTGATCTGCTGTACGAGTCCACGAACGGCAACTGGCAAGTCTCCAACAGCAATCGGCTTTGGTCCTTCTTTCGTAATCACACAGTTTACTTCCACAGCTGAATCATGCGGAATACTCGCAATAGCACCATTATTGCGTGTATTAACAGGTTGAATATCCTTTTTATCATTATAAATCGAATTAATTAAGTTACATGCTGCGTCACTGTAATAGGCTCCGCCTCTTTTCTCTAATTGAGGGGGTTTTATATCTAACGTTGGATTTTTATAAAGTTCAAACAACTCTGCTTCTAATCCTTGAACAACTTCGGCACGAGTCCCTTTTTCCTCTAACTCTTCTAGCTCTTGCTTCAGCATTTTACCTGTTTGGTAGTAGTAACGATGGTACGGACAAGGTAGAATGCGAAGTGCTTTAATAAAATCAGGCTCCCAGCCTAAGTCCACAATATTTTCCATAGTCATGGATGCCCCGCTAGAAAGGATATCAAGTACCTTTTCTGTTACTAGTTTACCATCCAAAAATACGTTTAGACCATATACCATATGATTTAACCCAGCAAAATCAATATGAACTCGCTCTGGTTCCACGTCTAGCATTTCAGCAACGCCCATCCGCATACCAACAGGTACGTTACATAGCCCAATCGTTTTTTTGATATTACTGTAACGAAGAACTGCTTCTGTCACCATTCCAGCTGGATTAGAGAAGTTAATTAACCAAGCATCGGGGCATAGCTCCTCCATATCCTTACAAATATCTAAAATAACAGGAATCGTTCTAAGCCCTTTAAACAAACCACCTGGGCCATTCGTTTCCTGTCCTATTACACCGTATTTTAACGGGATCCGCTCATCCTTTGCTCGTGCATCCAACAAACCTACTCGAAGTTGAGTTGTTACAAAATCGGCCCCTTGCAAAGCTTCTCTTCGGTCCAAAGATAAATGGATCTCCATTGGAATACCAGCTTTTTGGACCATACGTTTAGCTAATGACCCAACAATCTCTAGCTTTTCCTTTCCTTGTGGGATATCTACTAGCCAAAGCTCCTTAATTGGAAGCTCGTCATATCTCTTAATAAACCCTTCTACAAGCTCTGGTGTATAACTTGATCCTCCACCAATCGTTACAACTTTAATACCACCCATTTCATCCACCATCCTTAAAAAATTAAGAAAGCCCTTACTTTCATTTTCAAAAGGGAATCAACCGGTTTCGCTCCGATTGAATTTCTACAAATCGCTTTTTCCATTTTATATAAGCAAAGGAAGGACGTAGTAATCCTACGTCCTGAACCTTTAAAATCCGTTATTTTTAGATACCTCTTTAATCCAGTAGGCACTTTTCTTTGCTGTACGTTCTTTCGTTTCTACATTTACAGAGAAGAATCCGTAGCGATTCTTATAGGCATTCATCCAAGACCAGTTATCCATGAATGTCCATAAATGATAACCCTTAGCATTACAGCCTTCTTCGATCGCCTTATGCAACCATTGAAGGTGGCCTTTTATAAAATCAATACGGTAATCATCTTCTATTCTACCATCTTTCAAGAAACGACCCTCGTCTTGTACACCCATCCCGTTTTCTGAAATGAATGATTCGATGTTGCCGTAGTTTTCTTTCAGATTAATCATGATATCATAAATCCCTTTTTCGTAGATTTCCCATCCACGGTAAGGATTCATTTTTCTTCCCGGCATTTCATAATTATCAAAGAACCAATCTGGCATAAATGGTCCATATGGATTCGGTAAGCTTTCTTTTGCTTTCACACGACGGGGTTGGTAATAATTCACACCAAGAATATCAATCGTGTTTTCTTTGAATAACTCTTTATCTCCTTCTTCCACAGTTGGAAGGTGACCGTGCTCTTTTAGCACCTCGATTAATTCTTTAGGATATTCCCCTAGTACAGCTGGATCTAGGAAGCTACGATTGAAGAATAGATCTGCTAAGTTCGCTGCTTTTAAATCCGCTGGGTTCTGGCTTCTAGGATAAGAAGGGGTTAAGTTTAAAATAATCCCGATTTTCCCATCCTTAATGGAATGCGCACGGAACGTTTTAATTGCTTTTGCATTTGCCACCATCGTGTTATAGGCAACTTGGAAAGCTTTCTTCGCATCCACGATGTTTGGATAGTGGAAGTCATACAAGTATCCTCCCTCTACCGGAACGATTGGTTCGTTGAACGTAAACCACTTGGATACACGGTCCCCGAACAATTCAAATGCTTTGTTTGCGAAATCCACATATAAATCAACTACTTTACGATTTTCCCAGCCGCCAATTTCCTGTAATTCTAACGGCATATCGAAGTGGAAAAGGTTCGCAAACGGCTCAATTCCCTGTTTCAATAGCTCATCGATTACGTTGTTGTAGAACGAAACTGCTTTCTCGTTAACCTCACCTTGTCCTCCTGGAATAAGGCGGGACCAAGAGATAGAGAAACGGAATGAGTTATGACCAATCTCTTTCATTCTGGCAATATCTTCTTTATATGTGTGATAGAAGTTCGATGTCGTTTGTGGACCTACTTCATCAAAAAAACGATTTGGTTCTTGTTCATACCAGTGATCCCAAATATTTAGTCCTTTTCCGTCCTCGTGAGCTGCTCCTTCAATTTGGGTTGCAGATGTTGCACTTCCCCACCAGAATCCTTTAGGAAACTTATAAGTGATAGACATGTTAGTAAAACCTCCTACTTATTTGTTGCGATAAATTTCAATAATCTCTACAGCCAAATCTCTTACGGTCATAGCTGTCATAAGGTGATCTTGGGAATGAATCAAAATCACATTGATTTGATTCTGCTCTCCATTCGCTTCTTTATGAAGTAGTTTTGTTTGAAATTCATGAGATTTTCCTAATTCTTCACTAGCTTCTTGAATTAATTCGTCTGCTCGTTCAAAGTTGCCTTCTTTTGCCTCTTGGATTGCTTCCATAGCAGAAGATTTTCCATTACCTGCATAAAGAATGATTTGAAACGCTATTTCTGTAATAGAATCCATTTTTATTCACCCCTGCGCTTCTATTTATTTGTTATGGTTGTGTATGAAAAGTATTTATCTCCCACCATGGGCGGGAGATAAATATGTTTTTTTATATAGCTTTATAGATTTATAGCTTTTCTGAACTTGCTTTTATCGATACTTCAAGTTCCAGCAGTAGCCACGTCCAGCTCCAGTGCCCAGCAACTAGCGAGACTTCCCTCACCTCTGTACGATAAGTCAACATCGATTCGCATTCGCTCATCGTGTTTCCTTTATCTCCGACGGTTCAGTCCAGTCCGTACGTTGCTAACCGGGCACTTCCGCTTTAGTTCTTCTTAACTAGCTTTTGTTTCGCTACCTTTGTTCTCGTTTTCGTAGTATTGCTTATCCATGATTTTAAGGAATGGCCACCAGATTACGAATACAATCACAATGTTAATGGCTTGCATTACAGCACCCATGATATTGTTTCCTGTAGCCAAGAATCCACTTAGCAATGCCGGCGTTGTCCACGGAACGATAATACCCGCTGGTCGCGGAACCATACCTGTTGACATTGCAATATACGTAACAATTGCTACAACTACTGGTGCTAATAACCAAGGAATCAACACTAGTGGGTTCATGATAATTGGTAAACCAAAGATAATTGGTTCGTTAACGTTAAAGATACCCGCCGGAGCACCTAGTTTACCAAGTTCTTTCAATTGTCGACTTCGACCAATTAGGAAGATACCGATAATAACCGCTAATGTCATACCAGAACCACCAATACCTACGATAAAGGTATCAATGAATTGCTTCGTTACAACGTTTGGAAGATCTGTTCCAGCTTGGAATGCAGCAAGGTTTTCATCATTCAAGGCATACCAGATTGGATCAAATACAGAGTTGATAATGATTTGTCCGTGTAATCCGAAGAACCAGAATAATTGGATTAATAGTACCGCAATAATCGTTGCTGGTAATCCACTACCAAGTTCTGTTAACGGAGCTTGGATTAATGTGTAAATAAAGTTTTGTACGGTATCATATTTTGTAAAGCTGAAAAGAATTCTAACCACTAAGAATACAGTAAGTGTCAAAGCAATTGGAATAAGTGCACTAAACGATCTAGCTACTGCATCAGGAACACCTGCAGGCATCTTAATAGTTAAGTTCTTTTGTGTAAAGAATCGATATAATTCTGCTGCAATAAATGCTGTAAAAATACCTAAGAACATACCTTGTGCACCTAGTACAGATGTTGGGATAACTCCACCCACAGCTTCTGTAGCTCCTTCAGATGTCACAAAATCAATCGTTTGTGGCGTAAGGATTAAGAATGATGCAACCGCAACAACCCCACCATAGATAGCCTCACCTTTGTAATGCTCGACCAACTTATACCCTATACCTATAATAACAAAGAGACCCATAATACTTAATGTTGCAGCAGATGCCGGTCCTAATGCAGCTTGATAAGCAGCATAAGCATCCTCGCTAATTGCTTTGTCTAAAAACGGCAAGTTAGCGATTACAACAAAGATAGAACCAAAGATGATTAATGGTAAGGCTACCATAAATCCGTTCCGTAATGCTGTTAAGTAACGGTTGTTGTTCAATTTATCCGCAACAGGTAACAGAACATTTTCCAATATTTCCATAAATCTGTTCATGGAACGTTTCCCCCTTTTTTCTTATTCGCCTATAAGTTCTAAGGCTTTATTTAGTACAGCCTCCCCATCAACACGACCGTAAGACATTGGATCAATGATATCGAGAGGAATTCCTACTTCTTCTGCTGTTACAGCAAATTTCTTCTTCATAAATCTCATTTGAGGTCCAATGAGAAGAACATCTGCTCTTTCCATTTCGGATGGTGCTTTATCTTGAGCTACTGCCCAAATTTCTGCTTCTATTCCTTTTGCTTCAGCAGCTTCCTTCATTTTAGAAACTAGAAGACTTGTAGACATTCCTGCTGAACAAGCTAGTAATATACGTTTCATGTTGAGTTCCTCCTTGAAAATAAATACTTTTCTTGAAGCTAGTTTTATTGTAGTTTAAAAGCGTTTTCAACAACACACATACTTTTTCCGTTGACTAACGGAAATGGTTACTGAGTCGAAAGTAACGTTTTATGTATCCAAATAGCTGCTTGCATTCCATCTCCCATTGCTATGGTCACTTGCTCGGAATGTGCCACTACATCTCCTGCTGCCCAAACATGTTCTACATTTGTCATTTTCTTTCGTTGATCTACGAGGATATGTTTGTTTTTGTATAGCTCTACTCCTAGGTCCTCTGCCAATTCTGAATTGACCTTATTACCCCCGAATGCAACAAATGCATGATTTGCTGAGATTACTCGGTTGTCCTCCAACATAACCTTCTTTAATTGCGATCCCTCTGTTATAACTTTCCTAATGGGACTATTTACATATTCGATTTTCTTATTCTCTAGCTCTTCCTTAACCGATTCACTTATAGGTTTTCTCTCATGATTAATGTAGGTTAAATCCTTTGAAAAATAATGTAGCGTGAGTGCCATATTTGCACCAACGTCCCCAGAACCTAATATTAATGCTTTCTTATCCTTGATTTCATAGCCATCGCAATCAGGACATACGTAAACACTGATTCCTAGACACGGCTTTATTTCGGATAGCAACGGAATTCTGTCCTTAACACCTGTTGCGAAAAGGAGCCTTTTACCATGAACAAATTGTTGATTAGATAGCTTAAATTCAAAGCCTTCCTTCCGTTTGCTTACTTTCTCAACCTTTTCCTTTAAAAAGTGAACGCCTAGACTCTCTGCCTGCCTTCGACCTGTATTCCTCAACTCTTGTCCACTCACACCATTTGGAAAACCAAGCACGTTGTGATAGCATCTACAAAGATTAGAACGACCGTCACTTGAGTCAATCACAACCACTTTATGTTGGTACCTTCCTAGCTGAATAGCAGCCTGTAATCCTGCAATGCCTCCACCGACAATGACGCAATCAAACATTCTGAACATCTCCCTTCTTTTTCCGTCGTTATTGTTCACTTATTTAAATGTTCTATCCATGTAAAAGAAATTAAAAAAGCCCCTCCGAAAAGGGACTTTGTCACATAATAATATAAAGAATAACAGGCAAGGTCACGATACTTAACAAAGTACTCGTCAAAGTACTACTCGAAACAAAGGCTGGCTTCGTATTAAACTGTAGTGCGTACATGGTTGTATTCGCTGCTGTCGGCATTGCCGCCATCAAAATCAGAATATCTTTTATGAGTTCATCCACAGGTAAAAAGAGGGTAAACCCATATGCAATGACTGGTGCAAGGACTAGTTTAATCATCAAAGCAAGAGAAAGCTTTACAGGTTCAATTTTATTCAGGGATATGCTAGCCAGTTGCATCCCTAGCACAATCATAATGGTTGGAATCGTGGCACTGGCCACCATATCGACTGCAGTCATTAATTGATCTCCTATGGAAATATCAAATGCCTGAAATACGATTCCAAGAATAGCACCGTATATAATAGGAACTTTTACAACTTCTTTCAACGGGGATACGCTTCCTTTTCCACCTTTTGCCGCTATATAAATGCCAACCGTACACATAATCAGTTGTTGGAGAATCATTAGGATTACGGCATAATGCAATCCTTTCTCACCAAACACAAGCAAAACAAGCGGCACCCCGTAGTTTCCGTTGTTCATAAACGTAGAAGAGAGAATAAATCCACACGTATTTCTTACATCCCATTTCGCCACATAACCAATAATAATACTAAGAACAATTAAACTTAAACATAAAAGAAATAAAAACAAACCTAAATACGCATAGTCCATATTCAGATCATTTTGATAGAATGTCCGAAAAGATAGAAACGGAGACATCAGATACAAAGCCATCGTCGAAATCGGCTTAATCTCTATCTTCCAAACCTTTTTACCGATAAAACCAATCGCAAATATACCGAATATAGGAATTAAAACAGAAATAAAACCCATCTTGTTGCCACCTTTTACTTGATAGATTGGGAGGGTTTCCTGAGCCTTCTTCTAATCAATTGATTAACAACCTCTGAAAACACAAGTCCTATTGCAATCGCTCCCGAAATAAGAAAAGCTTTTGCTGCTAATTGTAGTGCAGCGTTATAATCATTTTCCACAAAATTTCTCATCGCATCGTAGGCTAAGCCTCCCGGAACTAACGGAATAATGCCAGAAACATCAAAAATAATGATAGGAGTTTTAAATACCCGTGCGCAATGTTGACTAAGCACCCCTACGAGAAAAGCAGCAGCTAGAGTTGCGGGAACCTCATCAACCTCCTGGTAAGCACTCAACCAGTAATACAAAATCCAGCCAAGCATGCCAATCCAGCCACAGTGCAGTAGTGACCGTCTAGGGGCATTAAAGAGGACCCCAAAACCGGCAGCAGCAATAAAACTCGTTATTAATTGAGCAAACATTTAGGAATCCTCCCTATAAGAATGATAAAACAACGGCAATACCTGCTCCGATCGCAAATGCCGTTAGAAACGCTTCTGCCCCTTTAGACAATCCTGCTACAAGATGCCCTACCATTAAGTCCCGTACCGCATTTGTAATTAATAGCCCGGGAACTAATGGCATGACAGAACCGATAATAATCTTATCAATTTCCACTCCCCACTGCAGCCAAACAAAGGTAATTGCTAAAATACCAATAAACATGGAAGCTAAAAACTCCGAGAAGAACCGTATCTCAATGAAACGATTAAAATAGTTCATCGCAAAAAAACCTACCCCTCCAGCAATAAGAGCAGGAATAAAATCATACCAGCTTCCATCAAACATAATGGTGAAACAGCCACTCACAAATGCTGCAACGATCACTTGTAACCATAGCGGATAGGCATAGGACGCTTTTTCAATTTGGTTAAGCTCTCTCCTAGCTGATTCCGCAGTAACCATTTTATCGGCGAGCTGACGAGAAACACTATTCACTAAATCCACCTTATGTAAGTCCGTCGAACGTTCGGAAATTCTACTAAAGTAGGAATTGGAGGTAGGAGCTACTGAAAAAAGGATACCTGTTGGCGTTACATAGCTTTGGGAATCTGTAATGCCCATTGCTTTAGCAATTCGTATCATCGTATCTTCTACCCGATGCGTTTCCGCCCCACTTTTTAGCATAATGCGACCGGCCAGCAAACAAATATCCACGATGTCTTTTTCACTGTATGTATCCATATCTACCACCTCACTCACGCACTCTTTTGAACTATTACTATAACATGGATTGGATGTAAAAACCTAAATACATGGATTGGATTCCTTCTATATAAGGAATCCCTATAGATCTTGATATTAGCAAACAAACGCAATCATCCCAAGAGTGAACTCTTGGGATGATCTAATGGTTTTAATATAATACTTACCGGTCTCTGATATCCAATTATATTCCTTTTCTCAGTTCAGAAACAAAGTGTTGGAAATCACTTAAACGCTCCTTAAGAATCGTTTCAAGTATGTCTATATTTAATCGTTGATAGTCATGAACAGCTATATTACGAAACCCAATCATAGATTTCATATTGTTCGCTATTTGAAGAGACAATTGGCCATCTTTCACAAGGAAATCAAAGGATTCTCTCGAGGATTGTGGAATTCCCAAATCTTTTGACCGACAAAAGTGCATGGCTAAATCAATGGCTGCCTCACAACAACGTTGTAGGTTTAAGATGATGGAATCTTGTTTGGTATAGTTTAATAAGTTGTCACTTTGCCCTTCATATTCTTCTTGTATTCTTTTCAGACATCGTTCGATTATTTTCACTTTATTTATCCATATATCTTGATCAACCATGCACATCCTCCTTTTTAATAAAATCATCAATAATCAGTAATCTTTCCTCATTAAGTTTTGCGTATTTCTTCATAATAGCAAGTTCTATTTGAGCACGATCGAAAGGATTTTTTTCATACCATACAATCCCAGTTTTCAGTATCTGAAAAGCTAAAACTTCATTTGCAGTACGTAAATCAATGAGATCTACATCTTTGTTTACTTTACTAGCAAGCTCTTGAGAAAGAAAGAAACGTTCTTTATTAGAATGGATTTCATCGCTTATAAACGCAAGATCCAGGTCACTTTCAGGATTCGCAAAACCCTGCGAATATGAACCAAATAAATAGATGACAGAAGCATTAACCTTTCGGGATAAAAAATGAATAATCATCTTCTTATCTTTTTCAGTAATCACCATGCCTTCTCTCCAATCTTCCCAATAAGCTAGAATTAACTTAATATTACCAAATATTTAAACGAACTAAAAACTAATCTTAAAATATCCATTCCAAAGTTTAGCAAGTCCACGCTTACGATTTATCCTACTTCCCCTCATAAAGAGCGTAAAAAGTGAGAAAGAAGCTTGTTTGTAAGATCTTATTTTATAACAATGGCGCGCACCAAACCATTCATCCCGAACTTCGGCTGGTTGGATCATTACTGGGTACAGCTCATTTCCGAGGCAAATGATCCAAAAAGTTCTGATAAGCAAAGCCTCGTACTTCCCCTTCTTTATAATACTTCAACAATTCATTAATCAGATTTTGATATTCGCCAGCATGATTTAGCCCTTCCACGAACTGTCCTATCCCATCAAAGTCTGAACCAAATCCAATTTGCTTGACCCCGCCTAACGCACACATGTGATCAATATGCTTAATCAAATCAGAGATTGTTGTTGGGCCTTCCACTTTTATAAACGGTGGGTTAAAGACAACATGAATGAGACCATTGTTTTCAAACATTGCCTTGATTTGTTCATCGTACAAGTTTCTTACATGATCACATAAGGCACGAGCATTGGAATGACTAGCAAACGGAAAATCAGCTAGCTCCATCACATCCCAAAATCCATTAATGGATAAATGAGAAACATCCGTAAATACCTGTTGTTCATTATTCAACTTCACTACTTCTTTTCCAAGCACAGTTAAGCCAGCACCTCGAGGATCTCCTACACCATCTGCACAGAGATTCGCATTGTTCCACGTAAGCCCAATAGAAAGAACACCTAAACGATACAAGTGTCTGAGCTTCGTTAAATCATTTCCGAATGCGTCTGCTCCTTCAAGGGTAAGTACCGCACCTATTTCCCCTTCTTTTAACTGATGGAGCTGCTCCCACTCTTTAACATGAACAACACCAGGGCTTGCTAACACATCGGTATAAAAAAAGTCGACTTGCTCTAATGCGTGCTGCCACTTTTCATTATCAGGCAAATCCGGTTCTACGAAAATAGCAAAAAACTGAACTGCTACTTCCCCTTGTTTTAGCCTCTCTAAATTGGTATCTAGAAAAGGATCATTCTGGTAATTCAAAAGGTTTGCCTGGTTAAAACGGTTTAGTCTTTTGGAGATTTGTAGTTTCAATAATGCATCGCAATGTGTATCAAAGAGCTTCATGTTTTGCCTCCTTGGATTGTTGAATGAATGCTTCATAAATACGGCGAGAATCCTCATCGTCTACTTCCAGTAAATTTTCCGGATGCCACTGTAAGCCTAATGCAAAGCGGTGAGTTTGACTCTCAATGGCTTCGTTTACTCCATCCGTTGCTTCCCCAACACTGGCGAAGCCAGGTGCAATCCTTCGATTAGCCTGATGATGCCTACTGTTAACGAGCAACTGCTCTTTACCAGTGATTTGCTGGAGTAAGGAATTCTCTTTCACTTTTACGAAATGAGAAGCATGACCTTTTGGGGCTTTTTGCTGATGCTGTAAGAGTGAATGATTGATTTGGTCATAAATATCCTGATACATATCACCACCTGCTGCTATGTTCAAGACTTGGGAGCCTCTACAAACGGCCAATATCGGCTTGTTTTTCTCGAGCATATACCTAATCAAAGCAATTTCAAAAGTGTCCCTGGCAGGAGTAATCGTACCTAAATTAGGATGTGGTTCTTCTCCAAATAGAAAAGGGTTAATGTCATATCCACCCGTTACATATAGTCCATCCAACTGGTCCCCGATCGCTTTAATATCTTGTTCATTCGTTAAGTTTGCTAGTGCAAACGGAAGCCCACCAGTGCGGGTTATCGCTTGAACATTTGCTGTACTAAGCGTTACATGAGTATTTTCCACTTCTATCGATGTCGTAATACCTATAATCGGTTTCACTGAAATCCCCTCCAAAGTATGTATATATTCATTGTATTTCTCTTTATGGAAATGTTGACTTTATCCTCATTTTTATAGGAAAGGGATTTCTTCCTTCATCTTATCATAATTTGGACTTGCCATTATTCCACCCATACTTGTTGTTCCCCTTATATTTCTCATCTTCCACGAAATATTCTCGGTCAAAAGTAGGAGAGAACTTCCCTCCTATTTACGATGTGCATACCTCGATTGTTTTTTATCCTATAGGTAAGACAAAATTTGGGGAGAGATTTACATGTTAAAAAATAAAGTGGTTGTAATTACAGGAGCTAGTTCAGGGCTAGGGAGATCATTAGCCTTTGCATTTGCTAAAGAAGGCGCGAAGCTCGCGATTTGTGCACGAGGAGAAAAAAGGTTGTTAGAAGTACAAAAAGAACTCCAAGAACTAGGCGCTGACGTTTTAGCGGTTACTACAGATGTTGCTGACACACAAGATGTGGACCGCTTCATTTCTCTTATAGAGGAAAGATTTCACGCGATTGATGTTCTCATTAATAACGCTTCAATTTTTGGACCAGGCCCTAGTCTTTTGGTCGACTACCTAGATGACGCTTTTCAAAATGTCCTTAGAGTGAACACAGTAAGCGTATTTCTTACTACCAAAAGAGTCTTACCTGGCATGTTGATGAGAAACTCGGGATCGATTATTAATGTTACTTCAGAAGCTGGGCAGACTGGCTTCGCGGAGTGGGGAGCTTATGGCATTTCAAAATTTGCTTTAGAGGGATTAACGGAGACATGGGCAGATGAACTGTCCGAAACAGATATAAGAGTCAATATGGTCGACCCAGGGGAAATGGATACCCCTATGCACGAAGTTGCAGTTCCAGATTGTGATTATGAGCTTGGTAATCCAGATCATAGCACAAACGTTTTTCTCTATCTGGCGGATGATTCTTCCAAAAACGTGCATGGGAAAAGATTCGAAGCACAAAGATTTCAATCGGAAGGGCTGGGAGACCTATGAATGCCATGACTATTCAAATACCAAATCATTTACATGCAAAAGAGCCAGTTGAATACACCAAAGGTTCCAGGGATCAAGTCAAACTAATGGTAACCAATCCTAGGAATAACCAAATCGTACACACTAAATTTTCTAATCTAAAAAACTACCTACAAAAAGGAGACCTTCTCGTCTTTAATAATAGCCGAACCATTCCTTCTGTTTTAGACGGTTCTGTCGGAAAAAAAAGTGTGGAAGTTCGACTAGCTCACCGTTTGAATGACGCTCAGTGGAAAGTACTTCTTTTAGATAAAACAATTGATATAGGCGATACGATCATTTTTTCTAAAACTCTTCTTGCTGTAGTTGCTGAAAAATCGACGGACATCCCTCTCGTTACCTTAACATTTTCCCAATCTGGTGTTTCGCTTATGGAAGCATTTTATCGGATCGGGAAGCCCATTCATTATGAATATATTGAAAAGGATATCCCTTTAGATGCCTATCAAACGGTTTATGGAACTGTGCCAGGGTCTGTTGAACTTGCCTCTGCTGGCAGACCATTCACGTGGACCATGATGGACGGATTAAAAAGCAGCGGGATGGATATCGCCTTTATCCAGCTGCATACCGGCCTGAGCTATTATGAAAATGACCGATGGCCAGATCCCATCCAACAACCCGAGCATTACCATGTACCGGAACGTACAGCGGAGCTAGTTAATAAAACCAAACAGAGTGGTGGACGTGTCATCGCTGTCGGTACTACTGTAGTTCGCGCTCTCGAAAGTGCTGCTAAGAAAAATAGGGTTAACCCCATCCGTAGTTCAACAAATTTATATATTAACCAGAGCTTTTCCCTTCAAATCGTGGATGGTTTATTAACAGGATTACACGAGCCTGAAGCAAGCCACCTTGACATGCTGTCGGCCTTTATCGACCCTGTCCTGCTTAAATCAACCTATGAGGATGCGATAAAAAAAGAGTATAAATGGCATGAGTTTGGCGATATGAATCTAATTTTAGCGGGTGCTCTATGAAGGTACACCATTTCGGGGTAGAAGTTGTGAATCTGGAGAAATCAATTGATTTTTACCAAGACTTCTTTGACTTTAAGCTAGAGCAAAAACTTTATTTAGAGCCAGAAACACTCGTATTCTTAACAAATGGAACCGCTCGTATAGAGCTAGTTTGGAATCCAAAGAATACAAAAAAGATTTCTGAACTCGCTCACATAGCTTGGGAAGTGAAACATATAAACGAGTGGATTCAACGCTTAGAAAAAAAGAACCTATTCCCAATAGAGGACCCCATTGATTTAGACAACGGTTGGAGTACTGTTTTTTATCGAGGATGGAATGGAGAAATAATCGAATTAATTTCCACATAAGAAGATGGGCACCTATTGTCATCAGGATGGTATGTGCCTATTTTCATAAAAAATTCTTCCATATGACTTGGATCGCCATTACAAAACAGACGGTAACTACAATGGGTCTAATGATGGAAGCACCTTTGGATAGTACCATTTTCGCCCCAACAAAGGAACCTAAGACTTGACCAAGCATCATCACGATACCGATTAGCCAGGCGATATGTCCAAAAAGTAAAAAATATAGAAGGGCTGCAAAGTTACTTGTGAAATTTAGGACTTTTGCGTGTGCTGTTGCTTTAGAAGCACCGAAACCACATAACGTCATGAAGGACACCGCCATCAAACTACCAGTACCAGGACCGAAGAACCCATCATATAAGCCTAGCAGTGGAGCAATAGTTAAGGAAAAAACAGACAATCTCATTCTGGCTTTACGATCCTCGTCCTTTACCTTTGGGGAAAATAAAAAATAAAGACCAATAGCTACGAGTAATAAAGGTAAAATTAAAATTAAATATTCGGCACGCACTTGCAAAAGTAACCATCCACCGAAGATAGCACCCAAAAAGGTCATAATGACAGATAGTTTGATCGCTTTCTTATGTATAGCTCCCTTTCTTATAAAATATAAGGCTGCTACAAACGTTCCACTGCTTCCTTGAAGTTTATTCGTTGCGATGGCAGTTGCCGGTGACAAACCAGCTAACACCATTGCCGGTATGGTAAGTAATCCGCCTCCACCCGCAATGGTATCCACCCATCCTGCCACGACAGCAACCAAAAACAATATTAATAAAATTTCTATGCTAAATTCCATTTGATAGCCCCCAAAGAAACCGTTTAAAATGAGCTTACATACCACTAATTAAAGTTTTGGATATCTTATCCTAGTCGTTCATGTAAGTCAATCCGTATTTTGAAAGATTTACTTTGGGGAAATTTATCTATAAATGATGTAACCACAGTGAAATAAAGACACCAACTGCGGTGATAAAGCCTACACTAGGCCCGCCTTCTTCATAAGCTTCTGGCATCATCGTAGAGGCAATCATCGAAATAATAGCCCCACCAGCAAACGAACTCATAATCGCTTTAATACTGTTAGATGCTTGTTCGAGTAAGTAAGCACCTAAAAAAGCACTTAAGGCAGAAAAAAGCACAACAAATACCCAAAGTATTAAAATTTTCTTTTTAGAATAACCACTCTTCTGCAACCCTACTGTACTAGAAATCCCTTCTGGTAAATTACTAATAAAAATGGATATAACCAATGCTAAGCTAACCGATTTTCCTCCAACAAGACTTAATCCAATCATGGCCGATTCAGGTAATGTATCCATGACTGTACCAATAAAAATACCCTTACCATTTCCTTGTGATTTCCCATCCTTACGTTCCGGATTCCGGTCTGATCCTTTTCGCTCATGTCCTCCCTTTCTGGACACAAGAATATCTAAAATGGTAAAAAGTAGCGCTCCACCTAAAAATCCTATCGCAATCTCTTTAAAGCTACTGATTTCCAACGCATCTTCTAACAATTCATAAGAGGTTGCCCCAATTAACGCTCCTGTTCCTAGTGCCATAATAAACCCTATTATCTTTTTCGGGATCTGAATCGAAAGAACAATAATGGCCCCAAGCAGTGTTGCTGATGCCGCAATGGTTCCCCACATAATAGACTGGAACATGTATGTAACTAACCTCCTACCAACACTTAAATCTCACCCTTTTATCCTTTTTCATTTACGCATTAATTTATACAGATTGAAACATGTTATAATATAACGAAAGAAAGACCACAGCCACCACTGTGATCTTTCTGTATGATTTGGGCCTTCTTCTGTAAAGAAGAAGGTTCTTCAGTTTATACTTCCTACATATAACAGGTCGTCAGGTTTTACTTGATCTTGCTCCCCATTAACGATTTGCTTCACCCCTGCTAAAGTGTCTTTTAGTGCTACAGTTTCCCCAGCTTGTTTGGTAAAGGCTTCGGCAACGTAGAAAGGCTGTGTGAAAAAGGCAACTAATCGTTCTCCTCGTTTATACGTGATTTGATCTTGTTCAGAAAGCACATCCATTCCTCTTTCTCGAACCAAATAACCTAATTCCTTATATCTTCTAATCGTTTTCTTTGCTTTTTGTAACAGCTTCAGATGCTCCGAATCTACGGCTAGCTCTTCCGACACAATTGAAGTAGATGTGATATGGTTTACAGCTGGGTAGTAATGTTGAGAGGCTAGTTCCATATCAAACTCGAGCAACGTATCTAATGGTCCATATGGTAAATCTTCGTCTACAGATTCTCCCGTTGTATCGACAATAGCTAGGGTCGGATGAATATCTTCCGCTATTAACTTATCTCGTAATTCAAAAAATGATTCCGATAAGTAGACACTGCGATCAACCCCAAGAATAATATCGGCACCCTTTCCGAACTCAACGAGTTTTCGGAATACTTCTTCCCCACTTTTGCTATCATAATCCGTTTCCGTTAAAACTTCATCAATACCTGTTGCCGTTTCATCTGAGAGAAAGAACACGGTGTGAAACCCCATTCCTTTTAGACGGTGAAATAGCTCTGTAAGCAATACTAACTGCCCCATTCCTTGACGAGCAACAAAACCTACTGCACCTCTTTTTGCGATGGGCGCAAAGAAATCCAACGTTTTAATCCCCGTTTCAATCATGGCCATCTCCCCTTTCCTAATCACTAGATCATCCAATTTGCATTGTGCTAGCTCTGCTAAGCTAACTAAGGTTCGCACCTCTGCTCTTGCTAACGGTATCTTTCCTGTACAAAGATTGGATACCGTAGCTGGTCTCAATCCAACAGACTTTGCTGCCACTGTTAAGTTCGGGACACGTTCTCTTAACAGGGCTACATTTAGCTTCATTTCATTTTCCATTATTTACACCTCCTATATTTACTCTATATAGTAAATCAAATTACTTTTAAATGCAATATCAATTTCTTTAAAAAGTAAAAAAATTACGCTAAAATAAAATCCAGCTAGGTGAAGGACTTACCAACTTTCATTAGTGATTATCTGGAGGACATGGAGTACCTTATTGTTTGGAATACACCTATATTTCTGTTTAAGAGGACATCCAGTTCGTTATCTAGTGATATTCCCAGGATATAAGCCTTATTTTGATAAATAAAGGAACAGATGTCCTTAAAACTTATTAATTGCTGCTTTCGCACAATTAGCGGAGCCTATGTCCTCTCAGAAAAAACGATCCTCATCAACAACATCTTTTTGTGAAATCGTAGTTGGTCCATAAAAAAACAGCATACCAATATCTAAGCAATTTGGTATGCCATTTAACTTGCTCATTCAGTTTTTCCCGAACAAAAGGGAAATGCTTAACCTATCTCCCTTTCACTTCAGCTTTGCTAATGCATCTGTTTGCTTTAATACACTTTCTAGTAGCTTGTTTCCTTCTTCTAACTCCGCTACTTCCATAAGTGCTCCCTTATAGCCTTTTTCTTTAACAATGCTTTGTAGTTTAACCGCTTCTTCATCTCCTGGATCCTCATACTGCAAGGCCGCAGCAATAGTTTTCGACAAGTTTACGGGTTCGTTATTCATGAGCTTTTGGTAAAGGCTAGCAGGACGAATTAGTCGATCGTTCGGTCCAAGTTTTCTTAATGGTGCACGACCAACTCGATTTACTTCATCTGAAATGTATGGATTTTTAAAGCGATTAATGATTTTTTCAATATAGGCTTTATGCTGTTCTTGATCAAACCCATACTGTTTCACAAGGACTGATCCTGATTCTTCCAATGTACCTTGTAAGATCTCCTCTACTTGTTCCGCATCAATCGCATCTTTTATAGTTTGGAACCCTAAGTACGCTCCCAGGTAAGCAACTACCGCGTGGCCAGTGTTAACCGTAAATAGCTTTCGTTCGATATACGGAGCTAAATCAGGAACATAGGTGAGCCCTGCAATATCGAGCTTTCCTGCTTTCAACTGGCTTTGATCAACAACCCATTCATAGTAAGGTTCTACCGAAACTGCTAGAACATCTTCATTCACTTGGTTCGGAACAATTCGGTCTACAGCTGCATTTGGAAAACCGAACAGGGATTCAAAATTTTGTTGCTCCTCGTTGGAGAGTTTTTCAAATACCTTTTCCTTAAGTAACGAGCTTCCACCAATCATATTTTCACAAGCTATTAAGTCCAATGCTTTTTTGCTTTGCTTGTACCGCTGTTGCAAACCTTTTGCGATTAAGTCTGCTATGATTGGGAGAATATTTGGCCCTACAGCGGTTGTCACAATATCCGCTTCAGCAATGGCTTGGATGACAGCATCAGGGTTTTCCCCGCTATTAATCCCCTGTACATTCTCTACTGGCAGTTTCTCACTATTTTCATCCGAGAGTGTGACACTATATCGCTTTCGTTCATTAAGTGCATCAATAACCGTTTTATTTACATCGACAAATGTGGTGTGAAACCCAGACTGATACAGCAATAACCCAATAAATCCTCTTCCAATGTTTCCTGCTCCAAAATGAACAGCTTGCATTTAATTCACCTCATTAAACATATTTAAAATTTCTTCTTTAGATTGAGCGTGAACTAATTTTTCTACATTCTCTTCTTCTGCACATACTAACGCAATCTTAGAAAGGATTTCTAAATGCTCATTTCCCTTTCCAGCGATACCAATTAGGATTTTCACGATGTTTCCGCTCCCGAAATCAATTCCATCAGGGGAAGTAACAATAGATAATCCTGTTTCTTTTACAGCCGCTTTTGCATCTTCTGTACCGTGAGGAATCGCAACATTATTTCCGATATAAGTAGAGGTCACTTCTTCCCTTTCTAACATTTTATCTACGTACGTTGCGTCAACATAACCATTCTCTACTAAAATATCCCCCGTAAAGCGGATGGCTTCTTCTTTTGATTCTAGTTTTGCATCCAATCGTATATTATCTGTTGTTAAAATCTCTTTTGCCAAAACAAACACTCCTTTATAACTTATCATTCACAAATAAATTAAGCTGATGAGATAAATATTTACTGATCTTATCCTTATCACAGGATTCAAATACATCAATACTTTCTTGATCTCTCACTAGTAATCCACTAATATATCCCAACACCTCTAGGCTTTCCTCTGTTGCCTGTTCCGGTGCTAGCATCAACATAAGGCAGGACATACTTATATTCTTTCCATCCATGGCGGAAACGATTATAGGATGGCGCAATCCGAAAAAGGTTAAAGATGGTTTACGGATATAAGAGCTTCTCGTATGATAAAGAGCCAAGGACGTTTGTGGGATACCCATTCCACCTAGCTGCTCTCGCTTTATCAGCTTGCCGACGACTTCATCTTTGTTTTCGGTTACTTGTAACGTTTCTAACTGCTTTGCTGCTATCTTCAATAACTCATGAATGGAGAGTTTCTCTTCCATATACGTTACATGAATGCCACCTAATAAATCTAAACAAACATTTGAGAAGTTTTGCATTATCTTCAGTCGATCCACGGACTGAATACTCGTTACTTTTCCTGGTTCCTTCTTTTTTGTGGTAACTGCCCGTTTTTGAATGGATTGTTTTCGTACAAATTTCTTCACTTGGTGAATTTCTTGTTTGGTTAAAATCGGGGATACGGTCACGTACTCACTATCTTCTAATTGTGACAGTGGGATGGTTGAAACAATCAAATCATAGAAATCATGTTCGATTTGTTCTAGCTCAAATAGCGACTTATTATCGACCGTTTGAACTTCTGGAATCTCCTGCAGCAATCTCGAAGCAAGCATCTTGGAGGTACCGATACCACTTGCACAAATAACAAGTGTCTTCAAATCCGACTTCTGTTCCACTTCTAATAAGGAGGAAGCAAAATGCAAAACGAGGTAGGCAATTTCCTCTTTCGGAAATGCTATGTCCTCAAAAATCTTTTTTACTCCATCATCAATGATAGAAAAAAGCAATGGATAATCTTGTTCGATTTCATCGAGTAAGGGATTTTTGATTGTCATGTTTTGCTGTAATCGATAAATCGTCGGCTTCAAATGTGCGACTAAATCATTAAACAGTCTTGTATGACTATTCAGATCCTCGTCCAAACGATCACCGACATACTGAATAAGCTCTTTTGCTTTATAAGCAACATCTAGACTGGATTCCTCTAATACATATTCGTCATTATAACGAATCTTCGCTCCCATAAGGTGCATCGTGATATAACCAATCTCATCTTCTGGGATATGAAGGTTTAAAGCTTTTTCTAAATCCTCAATCATCGCTTGCGCTATCACAAATTCATTCGTTTCTTTTAACTCATTTAAGTAGTCTGGGTCAAATTGAATATTACCACCCTTTTGTAACCTCTCTAAAGCTAATGCTAGATGTACGATAATGCCAATATACGCACTATCTGCTAAATCATATGGGAGTCCATTTCTAACCCTATCGACGCATCTCTCAATCATATAAAGCTTTTCTTTTGCGACCATACCCAACAGTCTGTTTGAAATCATATCTAACTGCTGTTTGGATTTCAGCTGAATATTATTCCGAATCAATTCTAAGAAATCTAGCTCATCAAGATGGCGGGAGATCAAATAGCTTAGAGCAGCTCGCTTATCTTTTTCCTTTCCTTCTACTCGAACCCCATACCCTCTTCTTCTAATCAAAGAAAGCTTAAAATCTTCTAACTTGTCGGAAATTTTATCAAGATCATTACTAACAGTAGCGATGGTCACTTGTAGCTCGCTAGCTAATGTAAATAATTTAATTGGCTCATGGGACTCTAACAAGGCGGACATCACGATGGCGTGCCTTTCTTCTGGTGTATAGTCGGTATGGTTCACTTGGAACAAAGCAATTTCTAGCTGTTCCTTATGTTCTTTTTCCCCTTCCAGACTTAAACCAACTCCTGATTTCTTGTTCAAAGTTAAATCGAAGTCTGCAAGGAGCTCATCTACACCCTTTAAATCACGGTGAATCGTTCGTGTACTCACACCCAAGAACTGTGCAAGCTCTTGAATCGTAACTTCCCGGTCATTCTCCAAAAGAAACTCCAATATCTTTCGTTCTCTTCCTGAGATATACAGTCCCGCCACCCCCTCATTCGTTCCCTTAGTATGAGTCAACATTGTTAACTTAATAATATTCCTCTTACAAACCATCCACAACAATTACCCTCATACATTTTCGTCATTCCGAATGTTGCCAAATTTTAATAAGTCGGGCCTCAATCAGAAAGGATTTTTCTCGATTTATTACTTATGGAGATCCGCACTTTTTAGTAAACGTAAAAAATGCCCCCGATAGGAGGACATTTTTCCATGATTATTTTTTCAATTGATTCACTAGCTCTTCATATTTTGGACTGTTTAGAAAGTTTTCCACCGAAATATGGTTGGCATTTGGAAGTTTTGCTTTCGCACGATCTGTTAAGTCTTTGTGGGTGATAACGATATCCGCATCGCTAGGCAATTGGTTAATCGCTGTATTCGTTACTTCGATATCGATATCCGCTTTCTTAAATTTATCTCTAAGAAGGGACGCACCCATAGCACTAGACCCCATTCCTGCATCACACGCGAAGACTACTTTGCTCACATCACCAGAAGAGACTGGAGAGTCTGAAAAGCTTCCTGCTACAGAGCTTTTCTTCCCTTTCATTTCTTCCATTTTTTGCGCTGCGGAAGAGATGTCTTCCTCTTCATCTCCTTTGCTGCTCTTAAGGATAAGAGACGCTACTAAGAAGGAAACAGCAGCTGCGACTATAACCCCTAAGATTACTCCTACAAAGTTTCCTTTTGGAGTCATAGCAAGTAAAGCGAAAATACTACCTGGTGACGGTGTTGCAGATAACCCAGCGTTGAATAGGGAGAACGTGAATACTCCACTCACACCACCGGCAATAGCGGCTAAGATTAGCATTGGCTTCATCAAGATGTACGGGAAGTAGATCTCATGAATCCCACCAAGGAAGTGAATGATTACAGCACCTGGTGCAGATGCCTTGGAAGCCCCTTTTCCGAATAACCAGAATGCAAGTAAGATACCAAGACCAGGTCCTGGGTTTGTTTCTAATAAGAATAGAATCGATTTTCCATTCTCAGCTGCTTGTTCTACTGCGATCGGGCTTAAAATCCCATGATTAATCGCGTTGTTTAAGAAAAGGACTTTCGCTGGTTCAATGAGAATGTTGGCTAATGGAAGTAATCCTGCTTCTACAATTACTTCTACTCCAGCAGATAAAATGTTCGTTAGTCCTTCAACAGCTGGACCAATCAATGTAACGGCTGCTAGTGCTAATGCGCCGCCAATAATCCCTGCGGAAAAGTTGTTATAAAGCATTTCAAACCCAGACCGTATTTTATCTGCACATAAATCGTCCACTTTTTTGATGATGTAACCACCTAATGGACCCATGATCATCGCACCTAAGAACATCGGGATTTCCGCACCTACGATTACCCCCATTGTGGCAACCGCACCTACAACCCCGCCACGGAAATCATGAACAAGACGTCCACCAGTAAAACCAATTAATAGTGGCAAAAGGTACGTAATCATTGGACCAACTAGAGCAGCAAAATCCTCATTTGGAGTCCATCCTGTTGGAATAAATAAAGCGGTAATAAGTCCCCATGCAATAAATGCACCGATATTTGGCATGATCATCCCACTGAGGTGACTACCAAACTTTTGAACTTTAGCACGTGCTCCTGTTTGTGCCATTTAAATTTCTCCTTTCATCCGTAAAATTAGAATAATGACTAATGCATGATGTTTAAAATAAATAGAAATAAATTTCTTACCCTTATCATAAAGCGGTTTCATGGGTATCTTCAATTCAATCTAATCGGTCTTTTGTCACAGGTATTGTTGACATAATTTGATTACACCTATGCATAATGGAAAAGTCCTTGTTTTAAAGGACTTTTGTGAATAAGAAACCTTTCGAATAGGTAAACGAAACATTCTTTATTATAATGTTCTTAAGCATACATACTATTCAACCTGAGGAGGGTCCATAACATGAACCAATCAACCATTTTAGACATCCAACAATTATTGGAGCAAGGCGAGACAACTTCTTTAGCATTAACCAAATATTACTTAGAAAAAATTGCAGCATACAATTGGAAGGGCCCTAAGATTAATGCGGTTTTAGAAATTAACCCAGATGCCTTACATGTTGCGGAAGCATTGGATGTGGAAAGAGAAACATCTGGTGCCCGTGGTCCACTGCACGGGATTCCTATTCTCATCAAAGATAATATCGACACAGCAGACAAAATGCATACAAGTGCGGGTTCTGTCGCCTTGGCGGATCACTTCGCTAGTAAGGATTCCATGGTCGCTCAAAAATTACGGGAGGCTGGAGCTATTATCCTCGGGAAAACGAATATGACCGAGTGGGCGAACTTTATGACACATAACATGCCAAATGGATATAGCTCTCGAGGTGGCCAAGTTTTAAACCCATACGGACCAGGATCTTTCGATGTCGGTGGCTCCAGTTCAGGTTCAGGCGCTGCGATTGCTGCTGATTTTGCAACGGCATCCATTGGGACAGAAACGAGTGGATCCATTTTAGGCCCAGCTACCCATAATTCCATTGTTGGCATCAAACCTACTGTAGGCTTAGTGAGTAGAACCGGAATCATTCCAATTGCTCATAGTCAAGACACGGCTGGACCAATGGCAAAAACAGTAACGGATGCTGCTGTTATTCTAGGTGCGATAACCGGATTGGATCCATTAGATCCAGCAACTCTAACAAGTATCGGGAAGTTAAAACAAGATTACACCGTACACCTAAAAAAGGACGGACTGAAAGGAGCACGAATTGGGGTTGCTCGAAACTATTTATATGAATTAAAAGATGACCAATTAGAAATCTTCGACCGAGCTAAAAAAGAATTAGAAGCTGCTGGCGCTGAAGTGTTTGATATTCCTTTAACAGCTGAATCACCAGAGTCTAGTGTCTTGTTTCACGAATTTAAAATTGATATTAACGCGTACTTAAAGGATGTCGCTAGCTTTCTACCTGTACATTCTTTAACTGATTTGATTGCTTATAATGAGGAACACGCAGATACAGCGTTAAAGTATGGCCAAACCGTGTTAGAGGAATCGCAAAAGAAAAACGGAACATTAGTAGATCCTGACTATCTCCAAGATCGACTAAATGATTTAACCTTTTCGCAAACAGAAGGCTTGGATAAAGTCATGGAGTCAAACAAACTAGACGCGGTCTTATTTCCTAATGATGTAGGCTGTGATATAGCAGCAAGAGCCGGATATCCATCCATCACCGTTCCTTCTGGTTATACGAAAAATGGAGTTCCAATCAGTGTAACTTTTACCGGGTTAGCATACTCTGAAGGAAGGCTGATTGAACTAGCCTATGCGTATGAACAAGCGACTCTTCATCGGATTCCACCAGTGCTATCCTAACCATTAGAAAGGAAGAAGATTATGCGGGTCGCCATTAGCCATGGGATCGTCCTTGCCTTCGGATTGATTTTACCGCTAGGTGTTCAAAACGTTTTTATTTTAAATCAAGGGGCGACGCAGCAAAAATGGAGACGCACTTTGCCTGTTGTCATAACCGCATCTCTATGCGATACACTGCTTATTGGGTCAGCTGTTCTAGGTGTATCCGCGATTGTCTTGGCCTCTGCATGGATCAGGGTTACATTACTTACCGTTGGCATTCTGTTCCTGATTTATATGGGGTGGGTAACTTGGAGAAGTGTTCCGAAGGATAATGGGGAACGAAGTGCGATGTCTCCCAAAAAGCAAGTGACCTTTGCGTTATCTGTATCGCTTCTTAACCCACATGCGATTATGGACACGATTGGAGTTATCGGTACAAGTTCTCTCACTTACACTGGTTTGGAAAAGATATCATTTGCAGGAGCTTGTATTATGGTCTCATGGCTTTGGTTTTTCGGATTAGCGATAGTAGGAAGGAAGATTGGTTCCTTTGATTCCTCTGGAAAACTGTTGATTGTGATCAATAAAGTGTCTGCGATTATTATGTGGGGAACGGCTCTATATTTGTTTTTGTCTATCGGATGAAATTAGTTCAAATCAAACAGAGTGTTGAATTTTTTAACCATTCAACACTCTGTTTTCTTTATCAAAACCTGAAACTTTTTATTCCGTTAAGCGTATGTAAGTTAAGGATACATGTAATTTTTTGGAGGTGCTCCCATTGTTTGATTATATTATAGCGGGATTAGTCATTCTATCAGGAATCGTTGCTTGGTTTTTTATAATCAGATTCGGAAGTATTGGTGGATTCTTCGGAGGCGACACTCTTCTTAAAAACATGGCAAAACGAAAAAAAGATAGAGATGAAGAAAAGGATACGAAATGATTAGTGAATTTGTTTTATCTATAAATTAAAAATACCCCCATTCACAAGGGGATGAGTGCATTTCACTTCAAGTCAACGAAGATATTTCCGTCACTTTTCAATTCAGCATAAAATACGTCTTGAACACGTTCAGCACCTTTTATTTTCAATTGTTGCTCTAACCACTCCATCGTCTTGTTTACTTCCCTCAAGTTTCTTTTCACGACCTTCCCGTCTACAATTAATTCCATAGGTATGTACTTTCGATGGGACAGCTGAATCTGCATATCTTTTTTGGTCACATTCTCTTTTTCTTCCTTTTTCAATACACTCAACTTTCCGTTCGGTTCTAAAATAGCGTAATCCACATCAGCTACCGAAAAGACATCCTTATCTCTAAGAAGCATGGTCAAATCGTCGACATTCAACCTAGAATCATTCATCGCTTTCTTAAGCAACTTCCCATCTTTTATAACTATAGTAGGTTCTCCGTCCAATAATACTCTAGCTTTTGCGTATTTCAGGCTTATATATTCAACGACAATGGTTAGCACCGCCCAGAGTCCCATACCGATAAAACCATCCATTACCTTAATATCTTTGTGGACGACCATATCCCCCGCTATGTTTCCAAGGGCAATCCCGGTTATATAGGTGAAAAAGGTCATTTGACTAAGCTGTTTCTTTCCTAACAATCGGGTTAGAAACAATAAAAAACAAAATCCGAATAAAGCTCGCAACGAAACATCTAATACTGGGTTCACAGGTTCTCTTCCTTCCTGTTTTTGATTACTATGTAGAAAAAACCTATAAATTATTCAGCTAAAAAAACAGATGAAGGAAACCTCCATCTGTTTTAGGTTGATACGGCAACTTTTTGCTTCCAGGCATTAATTACATCTTCAGAAGCAGATACAGAACCAAAGTACTTATCAACATTCTCCACGGCCATATCGTGCTCTTTTTGTGAAAAGGCTCCTGTACAATCAGACAGCATAACAACATCATAGTCGAGCATAAACCCGTCTCTCGCCGTCGATTCCACACATATATTGGTACTGACTCCAGCTAATACTATCGTTTCAACCCCATAGGTTCGTAAAACAGATTCTAACCTCGTATGAATAAAGGCACTATAACGATGCTTTGTTACCACAACGTCTTTCTTCTTAGGCTCTAGATGGAAAAAGGAAGCCCCCCAAGTACCCTTTCGACATAAACCGCTTTGGTTCTTATCCTTCAATCGTCTCGTCCATGTTTCGGAATCCGTGCTATCTTGATGTACCGTACGGACATAAATAACAGGAACACTATTTTTCTCTGCTTCTTCTATTGTTTCTTTCAAGGGCTGTATCATCTTAGGTACCATGGAGACGTCTAGTCCTTGCTTGGCTAGATAGCCTTCTTCATGACAATAATCATTTTGCATATCTATAACCATTAATGCTGTATGTTTAGGATCTACTCTCTTTATAAGGCTCACATTTGTCATCCTTTCTTAAGGACTTACTTTTACGTGCTCCACTTCCCTTATGATTACACAAAAATGGACATTTATCCGAAAAGGACAATCGCCCTTCTCAAATAAATGCCCATTTACATTCTAATCACATCGTTTATGACTAGAACTTGACCTCCCCAGGTTATATCTCTTTATTCAATATACAGGATGAAAGGATTTTTACATGTTGGTTTGTCAGATTTTCTAACAACCTTTTTACTTTCCCGCTGCTTTAAAGACCTCTTTTTGACGCCATTTTCCAAACATATAATACCCAATGGCGCACAAGCTACTTATAATGAAACTTACTCCCATTCCAATAGCAATCCCATTTTCTCCAAACCAATTGGAGAATAAGTAAGTAACCGGATAACGAAGCAACCAGAAGGAAATAATATTTAAAACAAGAACTTGGTACATCGCACCGGACGCTCTCACCACGCCGTTTAAAACAAAATTAATTCCCAAGAAAGGATAAAAGAAGGCCACAATTTTCAAATAATCGGATCCATACGCAACTGCTGCAGCGTCTTGGATAAAGAGGCTAATCCCATACCCCGCTAACAATATTAACAAGAAAGCAAAGACTAACATAACTCCAAGATTATAGAGCACTCCATATTTCGTAATTAGTCGAACACGATCCCATTTTCTTAATCCAATGTTCTGACCGGCCATACTATTAACAGCTGTGCCAAGTGCTTGAGCAGGAAGCATGAGAATACTATCGAGTCGTTGTGCAGCACTGAACCCAGCGACTACATCTGGACCATGACCATTCACTACACTCATAATCGCTGCCACGCCTGCAGAAATAACAGCCATTTGTAAGCCAGAAGGTATCCCCAGGTTAAGAATAAGTCCTACTTCTTTTCGAGTTGGTAATGTAGGCATGCGAAACGGCACTTTTCCTTTACGAATCACATCATACATCCCGTATAAGAATGCGATTCCTTGAGAAGACACAGTTGCTAATGCTGCACCTTCAACTCCTAAGTCAAACAGTGAAATGAAGACAGGGTCCAAAACTACATTTAGCCCGACAGCAACCATAACGAATGTTAGTGGTGTCTTACTATCCCCAATCGCCCTTAACACGGTTCCAATAAAGTTATACCCTAACAAAAATATAATTCCTACACTATTCACTTTTAAATATACAGTCGCCTCTTCTAACATATTTTCTGGCGTACCTAGAAAACGTAAGATTGGTTCTGCAAGCATAAAACCTACAAATCCTAGGACTAGTGCCAGACAGGTTAAGGTTACGACAAAGGCATTTACATATCGCGCTAGCCCTTCATCATCATCTCTCCCTTTTTGCTGCGAGAGAATCGTCAACGTTGCATTATTCAACCCGATAATAAAGGACAGTATTGTAAAAATAACCGTACTCGCAATTGCAACTGCTCCAAGTGCTTCTGCCCCTAATAAATTTCCTACCCATAGACTATCGACGAATTGATAAGACGTTTGCAACAAATTCGTCACCATGATTGGAGCAGAGAAAACGACCATTTGTCTCCAAATGTTTCCTTCTGTAAATGTATGCTGATTTCCCATTGTCTAACTCCTTTGTACTACTCTGTTCACCTTATCACTCTACCTGTAAAAATCGAAGCAGAATGCAACGAGGTTTTCATCTAAACTCGCCAAGGAGACCCCAATCTAAATCTACGATTTAGTTGCGGGAGGAATTGGTGCTCTAACCCCTTCAAAAACACTTGTTCGTATTATATACTATTAATAATAGGAGGTGTAAAAAGATGCCCGGAAAAACCATTACGATCACGGCAAAAATAAAAATCTTACCAACTGAAAAAGAGAAAGAACTTCTCCTTGACACGATTCGTGCAGTGAGAGAAGCGTTGAACTATGCCTCCAGCGAAGCTTTCAATAAGAAAATTTTCTCGAATATCCAGCTACACAAACATACGTATCATCCTATGAGAAGTAAGTTCGGTCTCCGTTCTCAAATGGCTAATAGCGTGAACAAAACCGTTTGTGCCAAGTACAAATCAATGAAATCAAATGGCGTTACGAATACGAAGGCTATGTTTAAGAAGCCGGAGTATGATTTAGTGTGGAATCGGGATTATTCTCTCAAAAAAGCAGTATTCTCCGTAAACACATTGAAAGGAAGAATCTCTGTCCCCTTCGAAACGAAGGGAATGGAACATTTCTTCGACGGAGAATGGAAATTTGGTACGGCTAAACTGGTCACGAAAAAGGGCAAATTCTTTTTACACATTCCGATGAACAAAGTGTTCGAAGGAAGTGAAAAGATAGACAACATTGTCGGAATTGATCTAGGTATTAATTTCGTAGCGACCGTTTATGATCAAAATGGAAAGACGACCTTCTTTAGTGGCAAGCAAATTAAACAAAAGCGTAGCCACTATAAAATGGTACGCAAGCAGCTGCAACAGAAACAAACAGCCTCAGCAAGAAGAAGACTATCAAAAATTGGTCAACGAGAAAACCGTTGGATGACAGATGTAAACCACTGCATCACCAAGGCACTCGTTAGTCAATATGGTCCGAATACACTGTTTGTTTTAGAAGATCTTTCTGGCGTAAGAACAGCAACTGAAAAGGTTCGTAAAAATAATCGATACGTATCCGTATCCTGGTCTTTTGGCCAGTTTAGTAACTTCTTAGAATACAAGTCTTTTATGAATCAATCGGAGGTTCTGTTTGTCGATCCAGCCTACACGTCTCAAACTTGTCCGAAATGCAGTCATCGCGATAAAACAAACCGCCATAAAAAGATCCACACCTTCTGTTGTAAAAGGTGCGAATATCGTTCTAATGATGATCGCGTTGCTGCGATGAATCTCTATCATAAGGGAAGTCAGTACCTTAGAGGATCTACCCAGCAAGCTGGATAGATAGGGTATTTGTCAATATGCCCACGATGTGACACCACGCTGTAGCAGTTTAGCAGCGAAAAGAGATAGGAGCTCGAAGAGCGTTGGTACTATCGGGTAGTCACAAGCTCCATCAAAATCTATGATTTAGTTGGAGTAATTGACATTCGTTTATCAATTTTTGTGATACTATTTAGAAAACAATTAGACAAGAGTGAAAGTAGGTCCTGTACAGCAATGGATTACCGTTCCTTTCAAAGAATACTCATTCGCAACTATATCCTAGGCTCTCTTATAGCTGTCATCGTGATTGGAAGTACCTTCATTTTTCAGACGATTAATGTGGACACGGATGATCGTATTTGGTTTGCACTCATTATCGCTTGTTCTTTCCCAGTCATGTTCATAAGTGAATACTTAGTGTTTTCCTATCATATAAAACCCATTAAAAGGATTCTCCCTAATCAACAAGCATCATTAGAAGAGTTGGAACGTGCCTATCAGCGCACGCAAGAATTACCGTTTCTTACCGTTAAGCGTATTTTAATCCCACATTATTTTGGACTAGCTATACCCGCTTCTGGTTTAGCTGGGCTTTTTATTTATTGGGACATTTTGAATATTCCTTCTTACTACATTATTTTTGCGTTTCTAGGGGGAGGACTTATCGCCATTACCCATGCCATTATTGAATTTTTCTTCACATCACAGGCGATAAAACCAGTTCTTAAAGATCTTAAGCAAAGAGCTCAAATTCTACACAGCACGAATCTCTCATTACAAGATAAAGTGTTATTAACGATACGGAACAAGTTTATTATGAGTACTCTCTTTATTGCGATTTTTCCCGTGTTATTGTTCAGCTTAGCTACACAAATACGCCTTTTAGAGATTGATGCCAACATTACAGCTCAATATTGGAGCTGGGCAGGGGTTATTATCGTCATCGTATTCGCCTTGGCTATCTTTTTAGCTATTCTTTTAACAAAAGAAATAGAACAGCCCTTACACGAGATCCAAAACGGCATGAAAAAAGTACAATCTGGAAATTTAGATATGTTAGATGGATATTATTCGGATGAATTTACGAATCTTATCTCTGGATTTAATCACATGTCTACCTCTATTAAGGAAAAGAATATGCAGAATACGCAACTATTGGAAAGCTTCTTCACCGTGTTTGCAGCGACTCTAGATGCAAGAGATCATTATACTGCTGGTCATTCTATTCGCGTAGCTGGTTATACGACGATGATTGGAGAATGTGCCAAACTGCCAGAAGACGAATTAAATCTCTTAAGAAAATCTGCACTCTTACACGATATTGGAAAAATCGGGGTTCGAGACCAAGTTTTACAAAAGGATGGAAGGCTTACAGATGAAGAGTTTGCAGAAATAAAACTCCATCCTGTGATTGGGGCACAAATTTTAGAGGAAGTGAAGCCGAAGGAAGCTATGGTGGAACTGATTCCTGGCGTAAAACACCACCATGAGCGCTATGATGGGAAAGGGTACCCTAGTGGACTTGCAGGCGAGAATATTCCAAAGTTCGGTAGAATCATGGCAGTTGCCGATGCTTTTGATGCCATGACCACAGATCGTCCATATCGAAAAGGGATGACTGTGGAGAAAGCATTGTCTATATTAGAAGAAGGAAAAGGAACCCAATGGGATCCTTATTACGCCCAATTATTTATTGAGCATATGACTGGAAAAGAAAAACTATAAAAGGCGGTGATATAGGTTAATCCTATACCATCGCCTTTTACACGGTTTCTTTGCGGTCCATTCGAGATACAAATGGTTGTCCATCCCAAACAATCTTCGTGTCCGACTTCCTTGCAAGCAGCTCTGGCTCTTCTAGCAACAAGAAAAAATTTTTCGTAGGGAGTTCTCCTAAATGGTGTTTAAGCGATAATCGATCTAAATGAATCCGCATGGATGCTTGGTTTTTAGAAGCATTATTTCCTGTTTGCGAGAATTCATAGAGTACACCTGCAATCGGCACTTTTTTCACCCTAAACTGAGCTTCCACTCGCAAGAAAAAGTCCCAATCCCAATAATGCTTCATCTCTTCATCAAAATTCCCGATAACGGAATGAATTTCCTTTCGATATAAAGTCCCTGAAGGAACGAAGGTAGAGAATGTTCTCATCGCTTGTCGGTCCCAATTGTAAGCAAACGGAAAACGAGATATCACCTTTCTTGTACCATTCTCTAACTCATAATCCACAATCTCCACATCAGAAAACACTAGTTCGAACCCTCCTACCTCTTGTAGCATCGTCTCCATATGCGTACTCACAATCAAGTCATCATCATCTATTAATAAAATGAATTCCCCTCTAGCATGACCTACCCCAACATTGCGTGCATACACATGTCCACGATTCCCGGGTAAATTAATGATTGTAATCGGTAACTCCGGATATAACTCTTGCACATCAGTGACATCTTCCCCCGCATCATTTACAATAACAATCTCAAAATACTTGAATGTCTGACTCGAAAGAGCCTCCATTAATTCCGCAAGCGCGTGTACTCGATTAAAGGTAGGAATAATTACTGAAACAACTGGTTCTACCATGTATAAAACCTCTTTTCTATACCTACACTGTCATATTAAACTTCCTAATGAATAACCTTACAAACGGAAGAAAAAAACACCAATTCTTTTGTAGGTCTTACATATTTTTATTTCCAGGGAAATATTTCGACATCTTTCACTTTTGAATCTCGTTGTAAAAGTCTTCAAACTGTTTGGCCATCGTTATATCTAAGTCCATGAGTCCTCTTGCATTCCATGATGATAGCTTTATTGTTACAGCTTTATAGTCGATGGAAATGAAAGGATGATGATTGATATCTTCCGAATAATGCGCAACCTGCCGAACAAACTCAATACCAGACAAATAGTCTTTAAAGTACGTGTTCAAAAAGGAGGATGAAAAGGACCAAGAAGTTCGAGGCAGCGCAGCTTTGAGGACAAGCTCGTTGCTTCGGAAGCATGATCACCGCACGCAGAAAAAGTGCTTTCCTTTTTCAAGGAGCGGACTTGCACAGGATGTGCTGACTTCTGCGTTGTGCACAAATGTTTTCGGTGGGGCGAGTAACCGCAGTCCCAGGACGTGCACGACTTTAGCAGAAGATCCACTTCCCTTTTAGATACGTGAGCAAGACCACTTCTGCGAAGTAACTTCCTTGCTACCTTGCACCGAGGAATTTTACTTCCTTGTAATTCTAGAAGACGCAGGTGCACTGTTTTTTTGAAAAGCAAGCTAACGAAGAAAATCGCCGTGTCATTTTTACCGGACTTTTTTGAACAACCTCTTAAAGAGAAATCTACGCTTAATCCATTTTTCATCTATTAAACTCCATCTTAATAATCTTTCTAACTCGCTACGAATCTGTTCTTCTGTTAAACGCGCCAACAAGATCCACTCCTTTTATTCATTATAAAAGATTTTGTCAGATTGTGTTAGAAAAACGAAAACAGGTTTAGGGGTTAAAAGATGTGGAAAAAACTATGTTAGATAATCTATCCGAATCCAAGCAAACACTGTTGGTATCTTATACAATGATTAAAACGATAAGGAGAGAATATAAATGCCCTATCTAAGAAAAGCTGTTGAGCAGCACAAACAGTTCCTCATCGACAAAATGAAAAGTGAAGGATTCTATGATCATAGTGATTCTTCTGTCCATAGCAAAACATCTTCTGAGCTTTTAGCAGAATATAAGGTTTTTAGAAAAAGAGAAAAAGCTAAAAAAGTGTAATCCTATTTTACTTAAGGAGAGATGGAAACAATGGATGACAAGCAGGCTGTCCAACTCGCCAAGAAAATTGTAGAGCTCGATTTACTTCGGGATGAGATGTGGGAGCAGTATGCAGGGATTGCGGGCGATAAAGCCTATGAGTTATTAAGGGATGTGCAAAATAGCTAACCGTAGTAAAGAAGCGTATTGCCCAGCCAATACGCTTCTTCCTGTTACGCCAATCCTTTTAATCGAAAACACACTACCTTCGGCTCCGTCATCGCTTCGATAGAATCTTTTACTCCTTCACGCCCTAATCCGGAACCTTTTATGCCTCCAAATGGCATGAAATCAATTCGATAATCGCTGCTGTCGTTCACCATCACTCCGCCTACTTGCAAATATTGAATGGCATAATGGGCGTAATCTAAGTTACTGGTAAATATGCCAGCTTGTAAACCGTAGTTGACTTTATTAGACTTCTCAACCGCTTCTGGCAAGCTTTTTATTTTATCTACGATGACAACTGGCCCAAAAACTTCTTCTCTCGCCACTTTACTTGTAGGTGGAACATTCGTGAGTATCGTAGGTTCATAAAATGCTCCATGACGTTTACCACCGTATTCGAGATGTGCACCATCTAGGATTGCCTCTGCCACCCATGATTCTACCCGTTTTGCTTCCTTCTCCTGAATCATTGGCCCCATGTCTGTAAATTCATCCAGCTTATCACCTACCACTAGTTGAGAGGTTAGGTCAATGAAGGCAGATAAGAAGCTTTCATATGCGTCTTCTTGTACGTAAATTCGTTGAACGCCGATACAATTTTGTCCCACTGCGGAGAAGGCTCCGGATACACAAGCATCGACAGCTAAAGAGAGATCTGCATCATCCATCACAATGACTGGAGAATTTGAACCAAGCTCCATGTTCATTTTCTTTATTCCTGTCTTGTTGGCAATCGACTTGCCGGCATCCAGTCCGCCTGTAAAAGAAACCATTTTTACATCCGGATGTGTAATTAAAGGATCTCCTATTTCAGCACCTGAACCTGTAACGACCGAAAGGAGCCCCTTAGGAAGGCCTGCTTCCATAAAGGCCTCCGCTAACAAGAGTGCACTTAGTGGTGTTACAGAGGCTGGTTTCACAACAACGGCATTACCTGCAGCTATTGCTGGGCCGACTTTGTGGGCTACGAGATTTAGTGGATCGTTAAAGGGAGTGATCGCACCTATTACTCCAATGGGAAATCGGTAGCTGTAGCCCACTCGATTTTCGCTTCCTGGATTTTGATCAAACTGGATGGTTTCCCCACTTAACCTTCTAGCCTCTTCACTACTAATCTGGATCGTTTGAATGGCTCTTCTTACTTCCCCCCGAGCTTCTCTAATTGTCTTACTTCCTTCACTGGCTATCGTTTGGGCGTACTTTTCCGAATGTGCTTCCATATAAGCAGCAGCATCCTTCAATACACGAATCCTTTCATGGGTCGGCCAATTTGTATGCTCTTCAAATGCATCTTGCGCTTTTTCAATGGCATCCAACATGTTTTCTTTCGTAGCTTTAGGCACTTTTGCGATGACTTGATTGTCCTGTGGGTCATATACATCAAATGTCTTTTCTCCGCGCATCCACTCTCCGGCAAGCAACATTTTTTCAGAGCGTATTTTAGTTTGCATTAAGCATCCTCCTCATGTGCCACTATCGGAGTTTTCGTTCGGTGAAAATCGATGATGTCGATGAGTAAAGAGTAACCTGTTTCGATGAGACCTGCTCCCGCTCCTGTTAACATAATTTCTCCAGCCATATCACAGTCATACACAATAGCGTTCGTCGGACCTGTTATTCCTGCTAAAGAATCATCCTGATCGATAAGTTCTGGTTGAACACTAGCTGTTACTTGGTCCCCTTCTTTTTTCACCCGTGCTAGGAGCTTCCATCTTTTATTTGATGCTTTCGCTTCCTTTATGTCGTCTTGGGTTAATCCCGATATTCCTTTACAAGGAATATCACGCGAAGCTAAAGGATAACCCATGACGTAGTTTGCGAGGATGGCTGTCTTATAACGAACATCATATCCCTCTACGTCACTAGTAGGATCTGCTTCTGCATAGCCTAAGCTTTGAGCTTTTTCCAAAGCATCTTGATAGGCGCTTCCTTTTTCCATCTCCGTCAGCATATAATTAGTCGTTCCGTTTAAAATCCCGCGTATTTCGGTTATTTCATTCCCTGCTAAGCTTGCGAGTGGCATTCTTAATGCAGGGGTACCACTCATTACCGTTCCTTCAAATCCCCAGTAGACTTGATTTTCCTCAGCTAATTGAGCCAATTCACGGTAAGCTAGTGCGACGGGGCCTTTGTTTGTTGTTACGACACTCTTTTTATTCGTAAACGCACATTTGCAATGATCAATGGCAGGTTGCCCCGTTTCTACATCGGTGAAGGTAACTTCGACAATCATATCTGCATTCGATTGTTCTATGGTCTGAATACTATCCCAACCCTTAATCAAACCAGTGTGGTCTGGATATTCCGTTACGGACCCGTTTTCCCTAACCTCTCTTAATAGTGTTGGTATATCTAACCCTTCTGGATGGTACACAGCTCCTTTCATTACATCAGAAACGGCTACAACCTGTGTGTCTAATCCATACGTTTCTAATAGATGCTGTCTCCGTGTATGGAGGAGTTCTGCTAGCGCCTGACCAACTCCCCCGAAACCTATAAACGCAATTTTCATTGTCATTTATATCCCCCCGTTATTGATTTTTCCACCACTGCTCTATCGTTTCCAAAAGGAATCCAACTCCCATTGGAAGTACACGTTCATCTATTTGAAAATCACTTGTATGAAGGTCGTATTGATAACCCTCAGGACTTGAACCAATAAAAGCCATCGCACCAGGGATTTTCTCTGTATAATGACTAAAATCTTCTCCCCCCATTCCATAGGGTTCCTCATAAATCTTGAAGGAAGGTTCTAGCTTTTGAGCGGCAAGTTTCATATACTGCACCATCTTTTTATCGTTATGAAGGGCGGGTTCCCCTATTTCCATTTCTAACGATGCCGATCCTCCAAGCGACGCTGCCATTCTTGATATTTCATAAAGCTCTTCTCTTAGTTGATGCCGAACTTCTTGCTCATAAGCACGTATCGTACCAGTTATGATAACCTTATCTGGTATAACATTGGTGGAAGATCCCCCTTTTATTTCTCCTACACTAATCGTTCCGACCTGGAGTGGATTTACTTTTCTACTGATGAGACCGTAAATCGCTTGAAGGATAAAACTACTCATCCATATCGGATCTTTTGTTTGATGAGGATAACCTCCGTGCCCTCCCTTTCCTTCAATAACCATTCGATAATTGTCTACACTTGCCATACTTATGCCACTATGAAGCTGCAGCTCTCCAATTTTTCTCCACGGACAAACATGTAAAGCAATCATAGCTTCTACATCTGCTAGTTTGTCAGATTCAATGATATGTGGTGCACCCGTTCGACCATCCTCATCTGCCGTTTCCTCAGCGGGTTGAAAAACGAGCTTTACATTGCCCTGCAAACGCCCTTCTTTCTTGTATGTTGCTAATAGATGGGCAACACCGAGTAGCATGGTCGTATGGGCATCATGTCCACAGGCATGCATAATACCTGAGTGTTTCGAGCGGAAAGATAGACTTGTTGATTCTTGGATAGGGAGAGCATCCATGTCCGCTCTAACCCCTATTGTTGGGCCACCATTTCCTTTGATGGATGCAATGACACCGCATCCACCGATCCCAGTTTCCAAATGAAAGACTTCTAAATCCTCTAATATGGCTACGATGTAAGTACTCGTATTTTTTTCTTGAAAGCTTAACTCTGGATATTGATGAAGGTGCCGTCTCCACTCTATTAGTTTATCTTTTATAGCGTTTGCTTCCTGTAGCAAAAGGACCCCCATCCTTTCTAATCAATTTGTCACATGCGCTGGTAAGGACTGAAAGGCTTGCTCCAGGTCTGCTATAAGATCTTCCATGTCTTCGATACCAGCAGAATAGCGAATTAATCCTTCTGGGATTCCCATTGCTGCACGTTCTTCCGGAGTACATTCCACGTGGCTCGTCGTTCTAGATGGTCCAACGACCGTTTCCACAGAGCCTAGGTTGGCAGCCCGATTCGCATACTTTAATTTCGGCAATAGGTGTCTTACTGTTTCGACCCCACCTTTTACCGCAAAGCTTAACATTCCGCCAAAGTTTTTCATTTGTTCCTTCGCGATGTCATGACCCGGGTGATCAGGGAGACCTGGATAAAATACATCTTCTACTATACCTACAGTTTGAAGGTACTTTGCTACAGCCAATGCATTTTCCGATTGTTTATCCACGCGAAGCTTCAAGGTTTTCATCCCTCTTAATAGCAGATAGGCAGCCATTGGATCTAACGTCGCACCATTAATCTCACGGTAGTGATAGATGGGAGAAACAAGTTCTTCAGATCCACAAACAACTCCACCTAGCGCATCTGCATGACCACCTAGAAACTTCGTCGCACTATGAATAACAAGGTCGGCTCCTAAGTCTAATGGAGTCTGATTAACTGGTGTTGCAAAAGTGTTATCAACCACTACAATGGCTCCTACTTTCTTCCCCGCCGTTGCCATACGTTCAATGTCGGTAATTTTTACCGTCGGATTAGTTGGACTTTCTAGATAAAGCACCTTACAGCCCTTGGCGACCTCTTGTTCAATAGCCTCATGATCGCCCGTATCACATAACACGACTTCTATTTCCTGCTTCGGTAGGAACTCTGTGAAAATTTTGTTCGTTCCACCGTACGTATCTTTGATTGAAACAACTCGATCGCCTGGGTATAGGTACGTTCCTAACGTGTTACTAATGGCAGCCATTCCTGTTGAAAAGCTCGTCGCCGCTTCTGCACCCTCTAACGTTTTCACCTTTTGTTCGAATGCTTGCACGGTTGGATTTGTGTTGCGGCCATAAATATGTCCATCTTTTTTTCCAGTCGCTACATCATACCATTCGTCCATGTCGTCATAGCCAAATGAAACGCTGTGCACGACAGGCACCTGTGTGGCACCGAAAGCTAAAGAGTCCTTTTCCCCTGCCCAAATCGCTTGTGTAGAAACGTTAGGTTTTTTCATAAAAAATTCCTCCCTCAAAGTGTAAACTAACTTATCTTCCCATCATGACTTGGTGTGGCGAAGCCATCTCGTATCATTAACTCTCTTGGAAAATTGGTGAATGTCTCACATCCAGTTTCTGTTACGCGGATGGTTTCACTTATTTCAATCCCATAATGGTCAAACCATAAGGCGGGGATGAAGTGGAACGTCATGTTTGGGAGTAAGACCGTATGGTCATCCTTTCGAATACTTGCAGTGTGCTCCCCCCAATCCGGTGGGTAGTTCAATCCGACGGAATAGCCTAATCTAGCTTCCTTCTCAAACCCGTATTTTTTGATACTATTTCGCCAGATTTCCTCCATTTCTGCACATGTGATACCTGGTTTAGTTGCATCTAGCACCTTTTCAATGCCTTCCAGTACGATGGGGGCAATATGATTTAATTTCTCGGAAGCTGGACCTAAGTTTACGGTTCTTGCTAAAGGAACGTGGTACCTTTTGTAACAACCAGCCAATTCTACAATGACGGAATCTCCTTCCATAAATGTTCTCTCCGACCAGGTTAAATGCGGCATTCCTGTTCGCTCTCCAGAAGGAAGCATCGGAACAATGGAGGGATAGTCACCGCCGAACCGTTCCGTACCAGCTATGGTATGATAAGATATTTGTGCAGCCACATCACATTCCCGCGCTCCTTTGTATATACTGTTCACCCCTTGGTACATGGCGTTTTCCGCTATCTTTGCGGCACCTTTCATATATTCAATTTCTTGATCTGATTTAATCATTCTCACTTGATTAACGAGAAGATCTCCGTTCACAAAGGTGGCATTAGGTAAACTACTCGTTAGTCGCTCATATGCTTTTGCTGTAAAGTAATAATGATCCATCTCCACCCCAATTCGTCGATTTCCTTGCCCTATTTGCTCTAATATCTCTGCAATGAATTCCATAGGATGATGGATAGAGGAATGCACATATTCATCTGGGTATGCAATGACATTCTCATCGTAAATCCACGTGGTCGCTTTCGCTCCATTGGCGTCCATGTATCTACCAATCCATAAAGGCTGTGGTTCATCAATGATAATGATCAGCATCTGGTGGACATAAAAGGACCAAGCGTCGTATCCAGATAAATAGTACATATTGGCAGGATCCGTAATTAAGAGGACATCAATTGATCTTTCTGCCATTTTTTGCTTTGTTTGTTTCATCCGGTTTTGGTACTCCAAAATATCAAATGGCAACATGCAGTATCCCCCTCTCTCGCTCTCTAAGGTTTCTTTAACTCCTTACTTTCATCATATTAAAGAAGGATACATTTCGTAATGTTCAAATTGTATGAACTTTTCGAATGTTTTCTTATACACATTTGTACAGAGCATTCTTGAGCAAGAACAAAATCGCTAACGCGACTAAGTTACGTCCCAAGTAGAATTATTTACTTGGGATTTTTTCTCGCTTCAATCATAGTGCCATTACAGTGAGGACAATGTAATTCAACTTCCTCACCATTATTTTTGTCTACGCTAAATTCACCGATGATGTACTCAGGTACTTCATCAGTGTCGTTACAATCTAGACACTTGAATTGAACAGTCTTTATCTCTTCGTTTAATCCAAATGGATCCTCTTCTTCCAACCATTTATCTAATTCTTCTGATGGATTATCCTGCCTTTTTTGGTTTGCCAATTCCGTATTTCCTCCTTCTTTCCATCTCTATATCCTCCATATAGTGATATAACCAACCGTAATCAGAATGCCATATTCCCACAAGCTCCATCTGTCGATGGCAATGTGGACATTCAAATGGATCCTTTTCAAAGGATTCAATCATACGTTGTCGATAGGTTTTCTTTTTACGTTTTTTCTCTAAAAGTAATTCTATCTGTTTCGTTCTCATAAATGCATGCAAACTTAATATTTGTTGTGCCTTATGATGAGACCTTCTACTATACAACCCAAATCTTCCTACCATTCTAAAATGTTTTGGTGGAACGTGTTGAAGTATTTCAAATATGAATCTATACACAGGAATTCTCTTATCCACTCGTTTACCTGTCTTATGGTCTTCATACCAGTAATGAACACTCTTACCGTCGTACTCTTCTATTCGATATTCTGCAATAGCTGGACGAGCTAAGTATCTTCCAATATATTTAGCCACTGCTTTCGCATTTGTCATTTTCTTCTCAGCATTAACATAAAAACCTTTCGGATATCTTTGATATAACTCATTTATAAGGTTTATTTTTTGATTATTAGGAAACCATTTTTTTAATAAATCTAATACTACTTTCTGCCATGACTTTCTCAAATAGTCATATGGAATATAACCATTGTTCACCCATTCATTATTGTTATCTAGTGCACCTTCCGTAACTAATGCATGTATATGTGGGTTAAACTTTAAATCTCTACCAAATGTGTGTATTACTGTAATGATTCCTGAACGGAATCCTCGCTTTGTACTTTTTTGATAGTTATGGTATTGGAAAACTTCCGAGACTTGTTTACTCAATTCATTAAGCTTTTTACGATCATCATAAAATACTTTTCTTATCTCTTGAGGGATGGTGAATACCATATGACGATGAGTTACATTGAAGATCATTTCCTGTTGTTTGTCTGACCAATCATCGGTGTATTTTTTACCGCATCGATGACATAGCCTACTTTTACAAGTGAAACAAACAAATTTAGGCATAGGATTTCCTTCACATCCTAGACATTCATATCGAGCATAACCTAAATCAGTAGTACCGCATCTAATTGTCTTTTTCACTGTTTCTTTAATATGACTACGATAAGACTCGGGAAAACGAGTAGAATGTAATTCCCAAAAACCTGCAAAGTGATCTTTTAATATTTGTTTAACAACTCCAGAACCTTTACTCATCTTCTTCTCCTCAATAAAAGATAATAAAATTTTAGCATAAAGTTATCCACAACTAACGACTTTTATAATTTCCTAGACAACAAAAAAGAGTGGGTGAGGTCCCACTCTCGAAAAAAGCCTATTCGATTTTCTTCAACGTCCATAGTCGTACACTTAGCTCTAATAGAAACAAATGATCTGAATCCATTAGCGACAGCTGGGTGAGTGACTCGATATTTCGAAGGCGGTGAAGTAAGGATTGTCGATGCAGATTCATAGCTCGTGCTGCCTGACTAACATTTCCTTTATATTTATTGTAAATCATAAACGTATGAATTAAATCCGTATTTCTTTTTTGGTCATAGTCTAGTAATGGCTGTATGGTTTCCTTCACAATATCTGATATTTCCTTCTTGTGAGAAAGCGCCTTTAGAAGCCGGTTTATTTTCGTGTGGTTGTAAAAGGTTCTTTCTCCTGAACCATATTGCTGTTTTCCAATGTCTAGAGCTGTTCTAGCCTCATCAAAGCTGACTGAAAAGGTCTGCGTTCCATCTTTGGGTGCCGCAATACCCCAAGACAACTCAATCCCCGGCAACTGTTCAGATAATCGTCTTTCAATAATGTCTAGAAATTGATTAGCTATTTCCATGGAAGCATCTGATTCGGCTTCTAGATAGGTAATAACTTCGCCTTCATCAAAGGTAGTAAGGGTTTTACGCTGTAATAATTGGCTTGCATTCATAATTTCTTTTTGTAGGTAGTAGTTCATGCTTTGTAGAGAGGATGTTGGAGGATTGTCTTTAGAAGATCTATTTTCTTGTTGGTAGCTAGGTGATCCTACTAAACAAATGTATGGCAGCGTCAAATCATAGCCTAATAACTCCCCTTTGGAAAGGAGGTCTGCTGTCATTTCCATATCTTGCTTTGCTAAGCGTAATACAAAGTTATCCTTTAACCGAATCTCCGTGCTTTCAATCGCGTTTTCTTTCACAAAATACAAGGCGCAGGCAGTAAGCGTGTGCTCTAATACCGTCATGACAAACCAGCTTAATTGTTGGAATCCCTTCGGTTGAATGAGAATATTCCCTTGTTTTTTACTATTGTTCATGATGAACAGGCGGAAAAAAACCTGTTGCTCCACGCTGAATTCTTCTAGGTAGTAGTAAAGTGGATGTTCCTGGATGACTGGATGAGAGGATGACTTTTTCTCTACATTGGAATCCAAAGAGGACTGAGAGCTTACTAACACTTCCGTGTCAATCTGTTCATTATAGCGAACGGCACCTGCATAATCCATAATGGCTAGTGGCATTTGAATGTGGCGATACAAGCATTGCGCGATGTCTGGAAGCCCCTTATCATGGAGAACACAATTAATTAATTCTTCCCGCACTTCATCTGCTTTCTGCTTTTCTTCTACCTTATCTTCATTTATTTGTTGAAGGACCGTATGCAAAATGTCTCCGAATCGTATCTCCCAAGGGATATCAATGATAATAAAATCATGATTTTCTGCATATTCCATAACAGAATCCGGAATATCAAAAATATATCTCCCAGTAGCAAATGCCAAAACAGATGCACCAGATCGAATAACATCCTTTACAAATTCCTCTAACAAGGAAGGGTTATTTTCACAACCTATACCTGTACTTAAAACAAATTCATTCTTTCGAACAAAGTTTTCTACAGGCACCTCGATAACGGATATCCATTCAATTGGCTTTTCCTTTATATGCTGTTTCCCTGATTTAATTTTTGCTTTACGAAGAATAGGTAGTTCTACAATCTCTTCAACAGTTAAACCCATAGACTCACCTCGACTTCTTCGATGATTCATCCTATTGAACAATCCATGTAAGATTTGTTTCCTTTTCTTTTAGTTTCTCATACACAGCTTGGGCATTGCAATACTACTGTGAATCTATGAATCTTATTCTTTCTGTATGCCAAAGCGCGCGTTGATTTGACCACGTCGCATTTCCTTGCGAATTGCTTTCTCGTCCTCTATGCGTTTTCGTTTGATCATGTCCTGTCTAATTTCATATGTCTGTACGCCTTCTTCTCTTTTATTCGCTATATCGATTAATTGCTCTACATCTGCAAAGGAATATTTTCGATTCCCTTTCGGAGATCGCTCCGGAAAAATTAATTTCCTTTCCTCATAGTACCGAATCTGTCGTTCGGAGAGACCTGTAAGCTCACTAACTACTCCAATCGTGATTACTTTCCGCTCTTTATAAGAGAAATCCTTTGTCATTTTTTCACCACCGATTCTCAGTTAATAGAATTATACAGGGGATCCACTTATAATCCTATTGAATTGTCAGATAATCTAACAAACTCTTCCGTAAAAAAGGCTTAAGCATGTAAAGAACATTTACAACTGATTGATTCTATTACCAAGAATAGACACTTTTAAATTAAAATAATTATCTTTCTAAATACCCCCTCCATCGTCTATAATTAGATGACTAAACTACTAGAATAATGAGGGAACCAATAGATGAATCACCTAGATATGCAATACAACTTATGGATTGTCGCGTTATCCTTTTTCATCGCCGTTTTGGCATCTTTTTCCGCTTTGAATTTAGCTGGAAAAATCACACGTTCGGAAGGGAAAAGCCGTCTCGCCTGGCACATTACAGGCTCTTTTGTTATGGGGCTTGGTGTTTGGTCCATGCATTTCGTCGGGATGCTAGCCATGGAAATGCATATGCCTATTTCCTACGATCCTATGATTACAGCTTTGTCTGCACTCGCAAGTATCATTGCTTCGTTTATTGCATTTCATCTCACAGCCACATCAGGAGAAAAGATGTGGCGAACGGTGATCGGTGGATTAGCGATGGGTGTTGGGATTGTTATTATGCATTATAGTGGAATGGCCGCCATGCATAACGAAATCCAGATCTCTTATGACCCACTCCTTTTCACTGTTTCGGTCATTATTGCGTTAATTGCTTCCTTTGCGGCCCTTTATTTATTCCGACGTTTTCGCTTTGAACCCAGTATTAGTCGTTGGAAAATTATTTGTTCCTTAATCATGGGAGTTGCAATATGCGGCATGCACTATACCGGGATGGCTGCTTCCACCATGACATATACCGGAGCCCATATGGCGGTCAACACGGAAAACCAAATGTTTTTACTCTGGAGTGTATCGGTTGCTACTATTTTTATGCTTAGTGCTTCTTGGATGGCTATTTATGTTGATAGACGGTTACTCGAGAGGATGGCGTTTAATGACTCTTTAACAGAGCTACCAAACCGATATTGGTTAAATCAGTATTTTCAGGAGAAATTCACAGAGAAAGTAGAAGGAACCATCTTTTTCTTAGACTTAGATCGATTTAAATCGATTAATGATACCCTTGGACATGATGTCGGTGACTTGTTATTAAAAGAAATAGCACAACGGTTAAAAAATGCGGTCAGTTCCAATGAGCAGATTTTCCGTTTAGGTGGAGATGAATTCCTCATCGCTTCTACAAATAATTCAAAAACAGATACGATAGAGCTTGCAGAAACAATCCTTGAAGAAATAAAAAAACCTTGCTATATAGATGGAAACGTTTTGTACGTGACAGTTAGTATCGGAATCAGCTTCGCTCCACAACATAGCAAGGACCGCGTGGAGCTAATGAAAGCCGCTGACACGGCCATGTATCACTCTAAAGGACTCGGAAAGAATAAATTTTCCATCTATAACGAAACCATGGGTAGAGAGCAGCAACGTCGACTTGGACTGGAAAAGGATTTACGAAAAGCATTAGCACAAGATGAGTTTCGCATTGTGTACCAACCGAAGTGGGATTATGGTCAGAATAAAATGGTTGGGATGGAAGCATTACTTCGCTGGGAGCATCCTGCTTTAGGAACCGTTTCACCTGGTGAATTTATTCCAATTGCAGAAGAAACTGGTTTGATCGTGCCGATTACACATTGGTTGCTTAAGGATGTTTGTTCGCAAAATAAAAGCTGGCAACGAGAGTATGAATTATTTATCCCGATATCCGTCAACATGTCTGTCCGCGTTTTTGAAAGTCAATCCTTGTTTCACTCCGTTCTTGCGGCTTTGAATGAGACGCAATTGGAAGGTAAATATTTAGAACTTGAAATAACAGAATCGATTGCAATGAATGATGTAGAGAATACAGTACAGCAGCTCCATCAATTACAAGAGCTCGGTTTACAGGTTTCCTTAGATGACTTTGGTACCGGATATTCCTCTTTAGGTAGCTTAGACGAGATGCCTATTCATACGTTAAAAATTGATCAGTCTTTTGTACGTAATAGCAATCTTGCTACAAAGCGAGCCATTATAACGAATATCATTACTATTGCAAAAAACTTGAACATGCAGATCGTCGCAGAGGGAGTCGAAGAGCTAGAACAAATAGAATTCCTTCATTCAAATGGATGTTCTGTTATGCAAGGCTACTATTTTGGTAAACCAGTTCCACCGGTAGAAATTATGGAGCAATTCTTGAAACAAAGTAAAAAATGACCCTATCGATGGTTGATAGGGTCTTTTTAGGCTGTTTTCAAAAAGATTGTTGATTTTGACAATGGTTATAAATTGCTACGTAACGATTTTGGGATAATCAACAAATAAGGGGTATTCGGATTATCGTGTGGAAAACTTTCCAAGTGAAGATATCTTTAATGAACCCTTTGGCATTTTCTATATACACATTAGATGCTCCAACACTGGAACCATAAAATACAGCTATGCTTTTTATTATGACCGTCCCCCTAACGATTTCAACGATCATATTATACAAAGGTCTTGATGATTTGTTAAACTTTATGGTAATGAAATTTAAGGAGTGGTAATAAATGGGTGTAACTGAATTTCAAAAATGGGTAAATGATTATTATGAAAATAGAGGCTGGTCTGAATTAGACATTTTCATTCGTATTGGATTTTTAGCAGAAGAAACTGGGGAAGTAGCACGAGCCATAAGAGCTCTTGAGATTGGGAGGGATAGGCCAGACGAAGTAACAGATTCATTTATGAACAATAGAAAGGATTTGGTAGAAGAATTGGGAGATGTGTTAGGTAACGTTATTGTAATCGCCAATAAATATAATATTTCTTTAGAAGAAGTGTTTAATTCTCATAAAGAGAAACTCTCAAAGCGTTACTCTCATGAATAATATTATTTTTACCAGAAATAACAAAGGAAAGAAAAAATAATAAACAATATGCTTAATCTAAAAAACTTTAAGATTATTGATATAAGGGAGTGTGAGGACGACTATCGGTTCTTGGTAGAAGTGGCATCTCCTCCACCCTCCTATTGTCCAAAATGTGGTACTGTCGCAAACCTATACTCCGATTACAAACGCTTATACGGAATCCCTGAATCGTTTAATCAGGACAATGAACCATGTTGGTCGTGGTTATTCTTTTGAAGCCCTTCAAACAAAGATTTTGTTTACTCAAGGCTATCGTAAAGTTAAAAAGAAAAAGAAATTCAAAGAAGTTGAAGTTACTTTCGGAAAATGTTACCTGATTAATTCCCAAATTGGTCACAAACTGGTCATGAATGGGTGTATGAAGATATTTATGGTGCTGATTTTTCCACACTGATTAAAGCAATAGAAGAGGGTACTTTTTAACCCTCTTTCCGCACTATTTCCCGATTACCCCAAATAAGTTAAGTTTTTACTAAGTGCCACGCTCCGGCAGCGTATATCAACATCGTACTCATATCGAACATTACTAAGTTAATGTTTCTTTTAGTAACGAGTTACGTCTCGATTTATATAAACTGCGAGGAATTAATAAAATTTTTATGACTTCACTCTTGAAATCTTCCCATGACAACCGTGTTATAGTACTTGCCGTCCGAAAGCATCCGATCCTTTTTCAGAACGCCTTCTACTTCAAATCCAAGACGCTTGTACAAGGATAATGCATGTTCATTCGTTTCCAGAACGTTTAATGTTACTTTTTCAATGCCGTTATCGTCTGCCCAGTTTAAAGATTCTTTTAACAGGTTTTTGCCTACGCCATGCCCCCAAAACTCCCTTAAAACACCTACACCAAATTCTACCTTATGAGAAAAACGTATTAAGTCTGTACCTTCACATCTTGAGAATCCAACGATACGACCTTGAGCCTCCGCAACTAGAAATAGATGTTTTGGATGTTCGGTATCTGCTTCAATAATCTTCTCGAAAGCTGGGCCATCGATGAATGCTTCTCCACGTTCTCTGTCCATATTTTCAGTCTCTCCATCGATCTGTAGCCTTACCACGGACAATTTCTCCGCATCACTTGGCACCGCCGAACGAATCGTATAAGAGAGCCCGTTCACTTCTAATTCTTGTTTGTTTAGAAACATGTATTTCCGCACTCCTTCCTCGTTCTATGAGAAAAAGAAGATGACCTTTGTACCTCTACAAAAATCATCTCCATTGTTATTAATATTGTATTTTATGAAGCTTCGCAAAAATCCCATTTTGATTCACAAGCTCTTCATGAGTTCCTTCTTCTTCGATCCCTTTATCTGTTACTACCATAATACGATCGGCATTTCGAATCGTCGCTAATCGGTGGGCAATTACTAACGTCGTTCGATCCTTAGCTAATTCCTGCAATGCTTGTTGTATAATTTGCTCCGTTTCCGTATCTAATGCAGATGTTGCTTCGTCTAGAATTAGTATTGGCGGATTCTTTAGGAACATCCTTGCGATAGCAATTCGTTGTTTTTGACCCCCTGATAGCTTTAAACCACGTTCTCCTACTGAAGTTTCATATCCTAATGGTAATGACTCAATGAATGCCCCGAGGTGAGCTCGTTTTGCTGCTTCTTCAATTTGCTCATCCGTGGCATCTAGTAATCCGTAGGCAATGTTTTCTTTTAGTGTACCTGTAAATAGGAAAACATCCTGCTGCACAATACCAATTTGAGATCGTAGCGATTCCTTCGTCACATCTCGAATGTCTAGACCATCGATGGTTATCGACCCTTCATCTACGTCATAGAACCTTGGGATCAACGAACAAATCGTTGTTTTACCGGCTCCAGATGGCCCAACGAATGCCACTGTTTCTCCTGCGTTAATAGATAGATTGATGCCTTTTAATACAGGCTTGTCTTTTTCATAACCAAATCGGACATCACGGAAGCCTATGTTCCCTTCCAACTTGTCAATCTGTTTTGCTCCTTTGCGGTTCTCCACTTCAGGCTCTACATCTAATAATTGGGTAAAGCGTTTGAAGCCTGCCATCCCTTTCGGATAAAGCTCCATCAGCGCACTAATTTTATCAATTGGTTTGAACAGAACATTCACATAGAGAACAAAACCTACCAATTCTCCGTAAGTCAGATTTCCATGAAAGCTTAGCCACGCGCCATACACTAATACAACTAAAGTAATCAACCTCGTTAGCATATAAATGCCCGAGGAACTGAATGACATCACTTTATAGGAGCTTAGTTTAGCGAATTTAAAATTATCATTGTCTTTGTTAAAACGAGAAATTTCATGTTGTTCGTTCGTGAAAGATTGTACGACTCTTACACCAGATACACTATCTTCTACCCTGGCGTTTACATCCGCAATTTCCTTATACATGTTTTTCCACGCAACGTTCATTCGAAGATTACTAAAGACAATGAGCCAGACGAGGAACGGTACAATAAACAAGGTCACTAATGCTAGCTGCACATTGACCGTAAGCATAATCCAAAATGCACCGACAAACGTCATAATGGCAATAAAAAAGTCCTCCGGTCCATGGTGAGCGAGCTCTCCAATATCGAAGAGATCATTCGTAATTCGGCTCATAATATGACCCGTTTTTGTATTATCAAAAAATCGAAACGATTGCTTTTGAACATGCTGGAACAATTGACGTCGCATGTCAGTTTCAATGTTGATACCAAGCTTATGTCCCCAGTAATTCACTATGTATTGTAGGAACGTACTTATAACATAAAGAGATAGGAGTCCAATACTTACTGCTGTTATCGCACTCCAATCATTTCCAGGTAACAGTTCATCCACAAACCACTGTACTGCTAGTGGAAAAGCAAGTTCTAAAACAGCTACAATAATAGCACACGTAAAGTCTATGAGAAATAAGGTTCGGTGAGGTTTGTAATAAGAAAAAAATCGTCTAATCACTTGGTGCACTCCTTCATCTAATCTATACGGATTATATGCCTAAACGAAGGATATAGCAAGGTAATCTGCCTATTCCATTTCTTTTATTTTATCCTAAAAATAGTTCTTTTGACCTACTCAAATTCCTACAAGCAAAGTCGGAATTTGACAAACGATCAGGGATATATACCTATTGCAATATCATTCGCTAGTCCTATATATCAGTTTTTTTCAAATAAAAAGGAATCTTCCCATTTTTTAGAGAATTTATTTCCCTGTAATAAAAAATAGGGGGGAGTTCATTTGAAGAAGAACAAAATTGCAGCAACCGCAATGGCCGCTGTATTAGGTCTGGGCTCATTATCAGTTGGATTGTTAACTCCAGCCCAACAAGTGAGTGCACACGAAGCATTAAAGGAAGTATCAACAAAAGCGTATTCCGGATCTCAGGTTGATTTAGGAATCGCCAATGATGAGAAGCTCATCGAAATGTTGAAAGAAGAAGGGAAGCTAGCAGAGGATGCAAGCCCTACTGAAGCGCAAGCTGCTTTAGATGAATACTTAAAGGCAAAGGCAAAAGCACCTAGTAGCAAGAAGGATAAGCTTCCTGAAGCAAAAGAATTAGATGATGCTCCTGAAAAGGAAAAAACAAAGGAAAAAGAAAAACTAAAACATGGTAAGTACAAGCGAATCTATGATTGGTTAAGAGTCGATCCAGTTGAAGAGGAAACATACAACGGGGAAGTACGTAAGGATAAAGTTCTCGTACTTGCTATTGACTTCCCGGACTACGCAAAAGGCTCCATCACAGAAGAGGAAACAGACATGTTCTATGAGGATTATCCTCTCGAGCATTTCCAAAACATGATCTTTGGGGAAAATGGATATGAAGGTCCCAATGGGGAAAATCTCATTTCCATGAAGCAATATTATGATCAACAGTCAGGTGGTAGTTACACCGTTGAAGGTACAGTTGCTGGCTGGTACACAGCAGATCATCCAGCTGCTTACTACGGTGGAAACGATCCTGCTCCAGACGGAAATGATATAAGACCTCGCGAATTAGTATATGAGGCACTTACAAAAGCAGGACAAGACCCGAACGTAGACCTAAGTGAATATGACGTATGGGATCGCGATGATTATGATGGTGATGGCGTTTATAATGAACCAGATGGTATCATCGACCACCTCATGGTTATTCACGCAGGTGTTGGGGAAGAAGCTGGTGGTGGATCACTAGCTGGAGATGCCATTTGGTCTCACCGTTGGAACCTAGGTGGACTTGTAGCAGTCCCTGGTGGAACTTCTAATAGTGATCGTTTTAATGGACAACTTGCTGCCTATGATTACACCATTGAACCAGAAGATGGAGCTGCTGGGGTATTTGCTCACGAGTATGGTCATGATTTAGGACTTCCTGATGAGTATGATACAAACTATACAGGAGCTGGAGAACCGGTTGCTTACTGGTCTATCATGTCAAGTGGTAGCTGGGCAGGAGATGTTCCAGGAACAGAGCCAACTGGATTTAGTCCTTACGCGAAAGAATATTTACAAAATGCTCATGGTGGTAACTGGTTATCTGGAGAAACGATAAACATAGACGATATTTCAAAATACGGTACTTCATTCTTATTAGACGAAGGTGCTACGAAAGGTACGAATAATGACGCCGTTCGAATTAACCTTCCTGACAAAGAAAACAGTGTAAACACGCCAACAAGTGGACAATATGAGTACTTCAGTGGAAGTGGTAATGACCTTGATAACTCCATGACCACAACGGTTGACCTTACAAACGTAAGTGAAGCTAGCCTAAGCTTCCAAGCGTGGTACGATATTGAAACAGATTGGGACTATGCTTCCGTAAAAGTTAATGGTGAAACAATTGAAGGAAATATTACAACAGCTGAGAACCCGAATGACCAAAACCCTGGGTTCGGTATCACCGGAAAATCTGATGGTTGGGTCGAAGCAAGCTTTGACTTATCTGCATATGCTGGACAAACAGTAGAACTAGAGCTTAACTACTGGACAGATCCTTATGTGGCACTTCCTGGATTCTATGTAGATGATATTACAGTAACAGCTGATGGAGCTACCGTTCTTTCAGACGATGCAGAAAGTGAATCTGCCTTTACTCTAGATGGATTTGCTAAGGATGAAGGTAAATTCTTCTCTGAACATTATTACTTACTAGAGTGGAGATCACACAACGGTGTAGATGCTGGTTTAGCACACATTCGTCGTGGAGCAAGCTTAATGAACTATAGTCCTGGGTTACTCGTATGGTATGTGGACAATTCCTACGATAATAACTGGACTGGGGTACACCCAGGTGAAGGCTTCCTAGGAGTTGTAGATGCTGACCAAAGAGCTAATTACTGGAGCGACGGTACAGTGGCAGACACTCGCTATCAGTTAAATGATGCAGCTTTCAGCTTAGACAAGTCTGAAAAAATGTTCTTAGATTATCGAGATATTAACGGTACAACGTTGAAAGACAACCATACGAGACGCATTCCATTATTCTATGACCGTCTTGATTACAGCAACCGACAATTAGTGGATGCTGGAAGAAACGTTCCAGAATACGGATTAAAATTCGTTGTAACAGGCGAAAGCAAGGATGGTTCAGTTGGAAGAGTAAGAATCATAAAGTAAGATTAAGGTAGAGACAGCTACGGATTCATTCTCCGTAGCTGTTTTTTTGTTTTTTCAAGAGTTATTTGCTCGTATTTTACTCCCTATCTTTGGTATATTAACATTACAGGAGGGACGCACTATGAGTATGACAATTACACAACCAGCTGCCCAATGGTATATAAGAGAAATGGATTTAGAAGAAGGCGACTACGTCCGTTTTTATGTGCGTTATGGGGGAAATGGCGGCATATACTCTGGTTTTTCATTAGCCATATCCAATGACTCACCTAACGATGTATCCATGCAAACGGAAGAACTCGGTATTACTTTCTATGTCGAAAAATCCGATGCATGGTATTTTAAGGAACATGACTTCCACATCAAATACTCACGAAAATATGACGAAATTGAATATCAGATGGACCCAATTTCCTAATAGCAAAGAAGCTTGGATCAGTTAATCCAAGCTTCTTTTTTAGTATCTCAATGGGAAGCTCATTGCTTCTTCCTAACACAGAGTGACTTGCCCCACATGTTAATCTGGTAATACATCCTGCTCTTTAAAGCTCTTCTGCTGTAAGATTTTCTCCAATTGCTTAGCAGGCAGTGGTTCACTATACAAGTATCCTTGCATTACTGTGCAGTTCAACTTTTTTAAATAGCTAGCCTGTATATCCGTTTCCACACCTTCAGCAATTAATCCAAATTGGAGCTCATTCGCAATAGTTGAAATGGAGTGAATAATTCCTTCCATTCGCTTATCTATCCCTATTCCTTCTACGAACTCCTTGGCAATTTTTACGCGATCAATAGGTAAACGAATTAAGTGCGAAAGAGACGAATATCCTGTACCAAAATCATCTAAAGATATCCGAACTCCAAGTTCCTTTAATTGATCAAGCGTTTCAATTGAGTGCTCAGCATTAACGGCGAGTGCCTCTGTCACTTCAATATCTAACCGATCTGGTGGTAGCTTGTGCACTTCTAACATATTTGTGACTAGTTCTACAATTCGATCTGATTCCAATAGCTTAGGAGAAATATTTATCCCCATCGTAATCGGGTCGAGTCCTTTATTTTGCCACTCCACCGCCTGTGCAATGGCTTGGTCGATTACCCATCTCGTAATTTTTTGAATGATTCCGGATTTATCAGCTAGCGGAATAAATACAGTCGGCGGAATATCCCCGAATACTGGATGATTCCATCTTATTAAGGCTTCTACACCGATAATTTTGCCTGTACTTACATCGATTTGTGGTTGATAATGCAATTCCAATTCATGGCGTTCAAGCGCTTGGTGAAGATCTCTTTCGAGTGTCATCACCTTCGACCACTCCTCATCCATGGTAGGATTGTATTTACTAAAGTTATTTTTACCGTTATTTTTCACGCGGTACATGGCCATATCGGCGTTTTTTAACAGCTCTCGAGGTGTAGCTGCATCGGTTGGATATAAGGCGATGCCGATACTTGGCGTGGCAGATACTTCATTCCCTTGGATGGTATAGGGCTTACGCAATCGGTCGAGCAATTGCTTTGCAAAAACAACTACTTCATCTTCCTTCACATTACGCGCTAATAAAATAAACTCATCCCCGCCCTGTCTTGCTACGATGTCTTGAGCTGATAAGGAAAGTCTCATTCTTTTGGCACTTTCGATAAGGAGCTCGTCCCCGATTTCATGACCGAGCGTATCATTAATGACTTTTAAGTGGTCTAAATCAATGAAAAAGACCGCAAAGTGTTCATTCGTATCCTTAGCTTCTTCCATAGCAACGGTTAGTTTCTCATCAAATAAGCTCCGATTCGGTAATCCTGTCAAGGAGTCATGGTAGGCCATAAACTTAATCTTTTCTTCATTGATCCGATTATCCGTAATGTCCTTCGCAACCCCGTACAGTCCAACAACTTTTTCTTGAACGACCATCGGAATCATCGTAATGCTAAGCAAAATTGATGTTCCGCTACGAGTCTGGATATATGTATCAAAATATTGAGGTACACCATTGATCGCTTTTATTAAATAGGATTGTACTTTCTTTTCGCTCTCTTCATCTAGTAAGGTTAAGAAACTTTCTCCAATTAACTCTTCGTAAAGGTAACCAGTAAGCTGCACAACCATATCATTAATAGATTGATATTTCCCTTGTAAATCTAATGAAAATACGGCGTCTGGATGATATTGAAAAATTGTCTTATAACGCTGTGTACTAACCGCAAGCTGTTTCGTCCGCCTATCAAATTTTTTTAAGAGTTGATTGTTTTCGATCATAATCGCTACTTGCCTTATCACAATTAAGATGAGTGTAAGGCCCGCACCAAGTGTTATCGCATTAATACTTGGTTGCTCTACTAGTAAAAATATAAAGATACCAACCGCACACGCATATGGGGCAATCATTCGAAACAAGCTCAACTGCTTATAATCCAATGCTTTCACCCTCTTTGCGGAGGACTGTTCCAGCGTAAGGCTTGTAACACCAGCATAACCGACTAATAGCATCGATAAGGTAAACATTGGGTCAATCAAATTACCAGAGTGATAGTTTCCAATTGCTTGGAGATACAAATAAATAGAGTCGGCATATATTTGCACGACTAAACCTAAGGCTATATAAAGAATCCCACTCTTGGTCCATGGATTTTTCTGTCCGAAGAAAATGATCATAACCATTAATAGTAAAGCCAAATCGCCAACTGGATAGGCTAAAGAAACCGCTACAAATAATGGAGAAACATCCGGAGTAATCAGAATAGGTTTTATAATAAAATACCAGCTTAACGAAACGGCAACAATCATAATAATGGTGATATCAAAAATGTATTTAATCGCCTTCATCCGCCGGATTTCCGAAAGTAACCGGTTGGAAAAAGCAATTAAAAAGAACACAATCTGCAGGATATAAAATAAATCAGGGAGACCAGGGTATGGAACTTCAACTTTCAAATGATTTTCATAATAATTCCATGTCAGTTCAGCTAAGAAATAACATCCAATCCCTAAGGCAAGAATCGACCAAAATCGACGATTCTTTTTCATTCGGATAACAGAGTAAAGAAGGAGGATCACACCGACCAGAGGACCGACCATAGAAAATAGGTTCCCAACAATCAGACCAATCTCATCCTGTTTCCAATTTATTATCACCACGTAATAACTTGCTATATAAAGAGCTATAAAGGCTAATAGATAGAGTCTTCCCTTTTTAACAAACATCCCATCACCTCTTCCCTACAAAAACAAATTCTATATTCGTTAAAAAAGCATGCTACATCGTCCGAGTTAGCATGCTCATCCTCCAGGATTACTGCAGCCCGGCCATCATTGCGTGTAGCTTTAGACCCGAAACTTTGCGTCACCATCTTTCGATGAATTTGCCCATAAAAAGTATTAGTTCTTTTTGACTATATTTTACCATATTGTAGAATCCTTGTAATTGCTTTTTTAAGTAGGAAATGACAGACTCCATCCCCATGCATTTTAAATGGTCACTCACACTTTCTGGGCGAATACATAGTATAGAAGCGTGAGAGGTGGTGACATGATGGAAGAACGAAATCAAACAGCAGTTCAAGTGGAACGAGAGGAATGGAAAAAAAGAAACCGGAGAGCCAATCTAAAACAGTTACTTACCATTTCTTCTCCTATATTTGTATTAATTCTATGGGAAATACTTTCACGCACAGCGTTAATCGATCCGCGCTTTTTCCCCGCACCTAGTCTTATCATTATGACAATGTTTGACATGGGAGCAAGCGGTGAGCTATTTACCCATATCTCCATAAGTTTGCAACGCATTCTTTTTGGATTTCTACTCGGGGTGATTCCCGCCATTGGGTTGGGACTAATCATGGGGATGTATTCACCTTTTCGTCATTTCTTTTCTCCGTTAGTAATGGCGTTTATGCCAATACCAACTTTAGCGATGCTACCTATTATTCTCATTATTTTTGGTATTGGGGAATTTTCTAAAATGGTGACGATTGCGATTAGTGTGTTTTTCCCAGTTGTTATCAATACAACCGCAGGTGTCACGAACATCGATAAAATCTATATCGATGTCGCCAACAACTACGGTGCAAGTGCAAAGGATTTCTTTTTTAAAATTGCCTTGCCAGGATCACTGCCCGTCATGCTAGAAGGTATCCAGATGGGGCAAGCGATTGCCTTGTTAACCATTGTTGCAGCGGAAATGATTGGGGCAAACTCCGGTATTGGATATGTCATTTGGATGAATTACAAAGCATTCCTGCTTCCTGAAATGTATGTAGGCCTAGTCCTAATTTCTTTCTTCGGTTATTTATTCTCCCTCTTCTTACGAGGGCTTCAGAAGAAGTTAATACCTTGGAAGTAAACACCAATAAGTATGGGAAGGGAGTGTGTCTTACAAGTGAGTGATATCAAAATCAACTTACAAAACCTAACGAAGGTTTTTTATAAAAAAAATGAAAGTGTTACAGCAATTAAGGATGCATCTCTTGAAATAAAGGATGGCGAATTTGTGTGTATTATCGGTCCAAGTGGGTGTGGAAAAACAACCCTTCTCCGTATTCTTGCTGGATTAGAGAAGCCAAGTACTGGTGAAATTGAGGTTGACCACACGGATAAAAATAAACCTCTTCAATCCATGGTCTTCCAAGAAAAAGGGATTATCCCCTGGATGACCGTAGAAGATAACGTTGCATTCGGTTTAAGAATGAGACATTTACCTAAAAAAGAAATCAAAGAACAAACGGATTACTTTCTGAAAAAGGTTGGCTTAGAAAAGTTTGCAAAGCTTTATCCGAAAGAGCTTTCCGGTGGGATGAAGCAAAGAGTAAGTATCGCACGTGCCTTTGCCAACGATCCAGAAATTTTACTTATGGATGAACCATTTGCTGCCTTAGATGAGCAAAATAAATTCATCCTTCAAGAAGAACTTTTGAACATTTGGCAAGAAACGAAGAAGACCGTTCTTTTCATCACGCACAGCATTGATGAAGCGATGTTGTTAAGTGATCGCATCCTGTTAATGAGTGCACAACCGGGACAGATTGTGAAGGAGAAAAAAATTGACCTTCCACGTCCTAGGAAGATTGAAGACATTCGAGCTAATCCTGAGTTAGCAGAAGGATTCGTTGAGATTTGGCAGCATTTACAGACAGAAGTACAAGGGTCACGTAGCTCGTAAAAATATTATATAGAAAGGTAGGTTCATCATGGAAAAACATGTATGGAAATGGATGTTTGTCTCGTTTCTCAGCATAGTGCTTGTTCTTTCTGCTTGTAGTAGCCCTTCTAGTGATTCCGGGTCCAGTAAAGAAGGCGAGGATAAACCAGTTGCCACAACCAGTGACAAACCACTTGCACCGTTAAAAGAACCCGCAACGGTGGTCGTCGCAGAGGACGGTTCTGCTTCAGGAGCTGGTTTCTACATTGCGAAAGAAAAAGGGTACTTTGAAGAGTACGGCGTAAAGGTTAAGTTTGTCTCCTTTGGAAATAGTGATGAAATGCTCCCAGCAGTCGCAGCAGGCGAAGTGGATGTAGCAGGAGGAATCTCTTCCGCTTCCTTCTTCAACTCCATTGCACAGGGTATCGATATTCGAATGATCGCGGATAAAGGGCACAACATCAAGGGAGATTCCTATTTCTCCTTCGTTATCCGCAAAGATTTACAGGATGAAATCAAAAGCTACGAGGATTTTAAAGGAAAAAAAGTAGCGGTTTCTACGAAAAATGCAGTAGATGATTACATCTATCAAAAAATGCTAGAGCATGCTGGCCTTACAAGAGACGACGTTGAGTTCGTATTAATGTCTGACTTCGGGAACATGATGTCTAGTATGGGAACTAAAACCGTAGATGCTGCATTACAAATTGAGCCTCTCATTACAAAAGGTACAGATGAGAATATCCATGTCCGCTTTGGCGATGCTACCGATTTTGCTCCAAAAGCACAAATCGCGATGGTACTTGGCTCTCCAAAATTCATGGATGAACGTCGAGAAGTGGCAAAACGATTCATGGCGGCCTATTTAAGAGGGGTTCGCGATTATAACGATGCGTTTGTGAAAGATAAAGGTAACAAGCAAGAAATCATTGAGATTATGACAAAGCACACAGCAGTTAAGGATCCAAAGGTATGGGAAAATGTTGCTGTGACAGGACTCAATCCAAACGGTGAAATGTTTGTAGATAACATTAAAGAGCAATACGAATTCTACAAGGAAAATGGCGCAATTAAAGGCGATTTGGACATTGATAAAGTAGTAGACCTATCCCTCGTAAAAGAAGTCGTCGACATCATAGGAAAGTACGAGTAAAATCGGGTGCTAGGCACCACCCGAATTTTGTCAAAAAAGATCGAATAAAAGAGGACTTACCAATTTCGGTAAGTCCTCCTTAGATTATGATGCTGTTTCTTCTTCTCTCGGTAAATCTTTATTTCTTATATTACGTTTTCTCATCCACACGGCCGCTGCAGCAACAATACCTAGCAATCCAGCTACTACACTAGCAAATAGCGGTTTGTTCTCATAAAGTTTCGTGAAAATACTTGGTTCAACAAGCTCAAATGGAATAGTGGTTGTGATTTCATTACCAGCTTTATCTTCAGCGACGATTTCTACTTCATAGGCCTTCACTTCAGATAATCTTGTTTTCATCACTTGGTATCCGTCTTCTTCCACGACTTCCCCTTCGAATAGTTCGCCATTAATGCTCACTTGTTTGAATGTATCTTCTTGATTATTCAAGCGAATCTCTAAATCAATTGGCTCATTGTATGTTTTATTTTTTTCTACACCTTCCACTACTACTTCAGGCTCTGTTTTATCAATGATAAACTCGATACTCAACTGTCTGATATTGCCTGCTTTATCCTTCACTTCGAAATACAGGACATGCTTTCCTTCCGTTTCGATAGGATCCCCTAATTCATAAGGCTCGCCATTCAACGTCATGGATATGATATCGTAGGCGCTTATGTCATCAATGAGAAGTTGTGGAATGATTGTTTCATTGATGTATTGTCCGGAGAGCACTTCCCCAAATTTTATTACGGGTGCAGACTTGTCAATGGAGAAAACAATCGTTCTAGCACTAACATTATTGGCCAAATCTGTAATAACCGCTTTTAACTCATAGTATTGTTCCTTCTCCAACTCCATTCCATTTCGGAACGGTTCTCCATTTAGTGTAACGGATGTTTTGCTTTCATCTAAATGGATATCAGAATACGTGACTCTTGGGCTTAGATTCTCGTTAAAGAACCCTTCTAATATCCCACTAATATTCAATTCAGGCTTTGTTGTATCTAATGTAAAACTAATATTTAAATTGGTTTGGTTTCCGGCTTTATCTTCCGCTACTACTTTGTAGTTGTACACCATTTCCCTTGATGCTATTGGAATGCTTCCTGCGATATTGCTTCCGTTATTGAGAATGACCGAAACCAGGCGATCTTCCGAATTATCAAGTGAAAACTTTGGTGTAAACACTTTGTTGATATATTGTCCATCCTTGATGACTGTTCCATTCATGTTCGGTGTAATAACCGGCTTCGTTTTGTCGACTTTGAAGGAAACACGTTGTAAGTAACGATTTCCAGCTTTATCGATTGCTTCTACCTCAATTTCATAGTCGCCTTCTTGGCTAAATGTATGGCTTAAGGTAGCAATAGAATCCGCATACTTGTTTCGATCGACAGAGAATCCTCCAACCTGATAACGTGCTCCATTACGAGTAACTCTAATTATATTTGATTCGAAATTTACATCTTTGATAGTTGCTTGAACAGACTTACTCTCGTTATAATACTCGCCATCTTCAACTCCTGTAATATCGATGGATGGTCGCTTTGTATCGATCGTGAAGGTTTTTTGCTTAGAAGTACTCTTATTTCCTGCTTTGTCTATTGCGCTAATGGAAATCGAGTATTCACCATCTTGATTAAATACATAGCTCTCATTCGACAGGACTCCATCATTGGTCCATCCAGTACCAAACTGTTCTGTAATATCTTGTCCATTTCTAGTTACCTGGAATTGGACACTGTTTTCCTCGTAATTTGTTTCTTCCACAGATACAGCAACTTTTCTGCTGGATGGCAGGTAGTCATTGTCGTCCACATTGTCGATGGATAGAACTGGTGCTGTTTTGTCGACCGTAAAAGTAACTTCTTCGGAATCCCTTCTATCCGCTTTATCTATAGACGTAACTTGAATGCGGTAGGTACCCTCTAGCTTAAATGTATGGCTAAGCTTGGCAATTGAATTGCTATATAGATTTTTGTCTACAGACAAATCACCAACATCGTAGTTTTTTCCGTTACGGCTCACTTTAACTATATTTGTTTTAAAGTTTACATCCTTAATCTCTATGTCAATCGGTACATTTTCATTGTAATGAGCTTGGCCATTAACACCTGAGATATCAATACTTGGATTCACCTTATCAATGGTGAAATTCTTTGTTTCAATGCTTTCATTTCCAGCCTCATCTTCTGCTTCCAGTACAATGGAGTAAGATCCATCTCCGTCGAATGTGTAGGTTAGTTCAGATCGCTTACTAGCATTTCTCCACTTACTGCCTAAATCACCTTCTACTTGTTTCGTGATATCTGTTCCATTTTTCGTGACTTTAAATGTAACATCATTATTTTTAAAGTTCGTCTCCGTGATAGATACTTCCATTTCACCGCTTGACGACAAGTAGTCACCATTGTCATCCTTGCTATCAATATTTATTTCCAACCCTGGTGCGGTCCCATCAATCGTAAACGTACGCTGCTTCGTCACTGCTACATTACCAGCTTTGTCCTGTGAACGTAACGTAACAATGTACGTTTTTTCATCTGCAAAAGTATATGAAAACGTTGCTTTTCCATCTTTTATCTTGAAGTCTTCTTCAACTGAATAAGGCACTTTCTCCCCTGTTTCTTGATTCAGTGTTTCTACTTTCAGATCAATATCACTTTGATCAATATTCAAATCTTCTGCAGAAAAAATTACTGTTTCACTTTCTTTAAAAAATTCTTTATCAGTAACCCCAGTTATATTTAATACAGGCTCTGTCTTATCAATAGTAAAGTTTACTACTTTCTTTTGTTCACGATCTGTATTATCTACAACATTAATCTCTATCACATAGTCTCCAACTTCAGAAAACGTATGGTCTAGTGTGGCAACGGTATTACCGAACCAAGGGAGCCATGGATGCTTCACATCAAGTTCACCGACATCGTAGGTATCGCCATCTTTTGTAACATTTACTGAGATTTGTTCTTCGTCCATATTAAGATCTTCGATTCTAATCCGTACATCTTTATCTTCATTATAATGCTGTTGATCCTCAACCCCATGAACATCGATGCTCGGTGCATTTCGGTCAATGGAAAATTTCCTTGTAACAGTTTCTGACGCATTTCCTGCAGCATCCATGGACTGGATACTTATTTCATAAAAACCATCTTTGTCGAATTCATAGGTAAAACTTGCGTTAGGGGAAGAATTTTTCCAATTATCTTGGGCATGTTTTTCTACCTCATCTGTGATGTCCTCGTTATTTCTCTTGACTCTGAAATCCACATTATTGTGATCAAAGTTTACTTCATCAACAGATATCGTTACCTCTTTGTCCTCTGAATAAATAGCCTCATTGGTAACACCATCAATACCAACATCTGGTGCTTGTTTATCCACCGTAAAAGTAACTACTTTTTCTTCTGTGTTAGATAGTATATCTTTGGAGCTTAAAGTAATTCGATATCTACCTTCTGTTTGGAATAAGTGGCGAATCTCTGCTTCTCCATCGGTAAATTCTAGCTCTTTACCAATGTTTACTGTCTTCCAATTATCGGTACCGATTGATTCTAATACTTCTACCTTTAGGTTCGTATTTTCTTCATCGATATGCTTGTCATTTACATTGATTATAGCCTCCACGTCGGTCTTATAATGCTTACCGTCTTCTACACCAGTTATCGATAGTTCAGGTGGAGTCCCATCAATCGTGAAGGAAACGGAATCGGTCACTTGGTTACCTGCGGGATCTTTTGCGGTAACACGAATTTCGTAACGTCCGTCTTCCTGAATATCAGCAATTGCCTTATAGGTGTCGTTCCATAATTTGTTCCAATTTTCGAAGTAGCCACTTTGCGGCTCTTCATCCTTTAGAACCTCAATTTGAATGTCATCTTTATTGAAATACTCTTCCTTCACCTCTACTGTGACTTGTTTACTTTTATAAAAACCATCCACTATAGGTTCTCCATTTTCATCCGTGATGGTCAACTCTGGTTTTACCTTGTCTATAGTAAAACGAACCTCTTCATCAAGAATCTCATGCTTATAATTGTTCTCTTTATCCGTGACAGTTACTTCAAAGCGATATTCACCTGATTCTGTAAACGTCTCTCGGAAAGTTGCTGTGTTTCCATCTATCAAGAAATCACCATAAGGTGTCGCTTGTCCATCTTTATATACTTTTAATTCTGCACTCCCTATTGGAATAGCATTGGTTACAGTTAGATCAAGAACTGTATCTTTGTTAAAATAACTGTTTCCTTCAACTGGGGTACCATTATGTTTCACCTCTAAACTGGGTTCTCCGTTATGGAGGGAGAATTTCACACTTTCTTCGGCACTACTATTCCCAAGCTTATCCTTCGCATTTGCGGTTACAGCATAGTCTCCATCAGTCACAGGGAAAGTTTTATAGTACTTACCATCACCCGAGGACTCCCACTCGTTGTCAGAATTAATACCCGTAATAGTAACTCCATCTGGATTAAAGTGCTCATCCACTACCTCTACAACAAAATCAAGTTTTTTATCGTGATAAAGCTCTCCATCTTCAACTCCGTATAGATTCACAACTGGTGCTGTAACATCCTTGGATACACTGAATGTTATAGGACCCTCGACGGTTGGAATAGCGTTCCAACCATTTCCACCTTTTAATTTCAGTTTGACTTCTACTGTCCCGTCATCATCTGGGATTTCAGTAACATCTAGTCGGTATTTTCCTTCAAACTCACCTGTACCTGTTATCCTATCAGGGGTAGCTACTAAACTAGCTCCATTACTATAGGTCGCCGCTACCTCAAAAGGAACTTCTGCTTCACTACCATCCTCCGGCTTCTCATAATACGCAGACAAATCAACGGTGAAAGATACCGATTGGTCCTTAGTCAGCCATTCCTCATCAAAATCACTCTCTTGACGCAAGTCCCACGTACTTCCACCCACTCCCGCATATGTAATCTTCATCTCTAAATCACTTTGAGAAGATACACTGCTGCTAAACAAAAGTGCTGAAGTAAGTAGTATAATTGCTAAAACTGGGATGGATAAGAATTTTTTCATCCTGCTTTTCAATAGATTCTCCTCCTCCTTAAATTTTTTCTTTAGAATGAACAATTACTATATCCTCTTCGATTTGGAAAAAGGTTCCTTGCTCATGTTCTTCTTCTGTTAATAGTGTTGTTTCATCTTCTCCCCACAAGACAGATGTCTCTTCACCAAGAACCGTTGTTTCGTTAAATGATCCTTCTGATAATAGTGCTGTTGGTTCTACATGACTATCCAGCAGTTCTGTTTCGTCTATATGAGAAGTGCTTGCTACTTCTGCTTCCACTTTTTTCTTCTTCAGTTTTATTTCACTCGTTGTTCGCTTCTCTCTCTGACCAGTCGTCTCTGTTTTGCCATACTTCCTTCTAGCTTTCTGTTTCTTCCTTGGCATTCGAATACCAGAGATATCCGTAAATGCCTCCCAAATTCCTAGTTTAATAAATAAAATGATTGATATAGGAAGGGTGATTAATATTCCGACCAAACCACCATAAAAAAACCATTGATAATCCATTTGTCCACCCCTCCTAAATGATATTGAGATTTACTAATCGTTGTGTGAACTTTTTAAACGCTTCATCATTTTTCGAATCTTTCATGGCATCCACTTTCTCGTAAATCGTGATTGCCTCATCATAATTACGTTGATTTTCATTTTTGACCTGTTCAATATCTAAGAGTAGATTTCCCAGTTTCACATAAGCATCTATGTAGTCTGGAAATTCCTCAATCGTTTGCTGGAACTGTTCCTTGGCCTGGGCGACTTCTCCCATTTCTTGATAGATAACTCCAATGGTGACTTCTAGTTCTTTCTTGTCGTCCACATTATTAGAAATTAAGCTACGGTAATGCTCTACCGCTTGGCTAAAATCATCTCTAGCTGTAACCTCATCTTTGGAATTCACACCACGACTATAATAAGATTGAGCTAGTTTTCGCTCAAAACTAAGCTCGTACTTCACGTAAAGAGTTTCATCATCAAGGATGGTGAGCACTTCATCAGCTTTTTGAACTAATTCAATAGCTTTCGTATTCGCTTCTTGAATCTGACTTTTGTACGAGATATAAATATTAGCAAGTGTATTGTAGTTTTCTATCTTCTTACTGTTATTGGGAAGTTTATCGGTATAACTCTCAAAATCTATTAATTCATCCGCAAATTTTTCATAATCGATATTTAAGCTACTTAACGTCGTAGCAAGAGAGATATAATATTTCACATCTGGAATCTCTTCCTCGTTAACAGCTCTAAAATAGGTGAGCGCTGAAGAATAATCCTTTTTCACATCAAAATACGTCATTCCGACTTTATAAAGGACTTCATCATTTTTTTGAATGTTGCCGTACTCGTCCTTAATGTAGGCTTCTACCTTCGAGAGCCCAATGTCCGTTTCTTCTCTATTGATGTACAAATCTAACAGATTAATATAGGCGTCTGACCGCTGTTTATCTAGTTCTATTGCTTTCTCTAGTTGCTCAATGGATTTTGAAAAATCTCCTTCAATCCAGGCAACGCTAGAATCATTGATGATGTTCATGTAATCCTGAAACTGTTCTTTCTGAATCCCTTGATACCCAAATGCGGCAGATGTTGAGGATAATAAAAATAAAACAAACGGTATAGCGAACAAGGATATTTTTTTTACTTGTTTTTTCTTATAACCTTTCGTTAATCGATCAATGTTGATTAAATCGAAAGAGAGCTCTTCACAAGATTGATAACGATTCGCAGGTTCTAGCTGGGTACATTTATGAATAATATGTTCCAAGCCCTCAGGCAAAGATGGATCCCAATAACGAATCGGTTTTATTTCAAAAGGAGGATCTGCAAGGCTCTTTCCGGTGATTAAGGTGTAGAGGGTTACTCCTAAGCTGTAGATATCAGTCCTAGCGTCCGTCTGTTGCCCCGAAATTTGTTCGGGCGCAGCGTATGCTTTGGTTCCTAAGTTGGTTGTATCGGTGTTGCTCTCTGTTTTAAACTCTCTTGCGATACCAAAATCTATTAGTTTAATTTTCCCATCAGGGGTAAGCATGACATTGTCTGGTTTCATATCCCGATAAATAATCGGGTGTGGTTTTCTCGTATGTAAGTATGCCAACACATCACTAAGCTGTTTCGCCCAATTAATGACTTGCTTCGCGGGAATTGTTTCCTCTTTCGCAAGTTTTTCTTTTAAAGACTCGCCCTCAATGTAATCCATCACAACGTAAATATCGCCTTCGGATTCGATAATGTCATAGATTTTAGGCAGAGCTCCATGGTCTAGCTTTTTCAGCATATTTGCTTCCACTACTAGACTGTTAATGAGCAACTCGTTGTTACTGTTCCCTCGTTTGCGAATATCCTTTACGACCAACGATTTGTTTAATCGGTTATCCATAGCTAAATAGACGACACTCATACCGCCACGGCCGATCTCTTTCAAGATTTCATATCGTTCATCAATTACCGTTCCTATATTTAACATAGAAAACCACCTAACATTCCTTTCTTATCTAACGATTAGACAACTTTTGTTACGATTACCGATATGTTGTCCACTTCTTTACGCTGTTTTACCATGTTGATTAATTCATGAATTTTTTCTTTAATTTGTTCTTGCGTTGAGACATGGTCTGGGTGAAGGTTTTCAATTATTTCATCCATTGATATCTCATGGTAAAACCCGTCCGTACAAAGCAGATAGGATGCTCCAGGCTCTACGCTTCCTTTTGTAACCACAACATTAATGTCTGGTTTTGCACCAACACATTGAAGGAGAACATTGCGATTAGGATGTACCTTAGCTTGTGCTTCTGTAATATTCCCTCGCTCTACTTCTCTTGCTACTAGAGATTGATCCTTTGTTAATTGAACAAGCTGAGCGGTAACAGCATACGCTCTACTATCCCCAATCTGAACGAGATAATAGATAGAATCGATAATGAGCATCGCCGTGACCGTTGTACCTAGCTTCACCTGTTTTGACTCTCCATAGGAAAGGATCTTGCTATTAAGCTGCTCTATATAATGAACGAGTTGCTCTGTCATGTTATCCTCAAACTCATCTTGAGAAATCAGACTCGGTAACGTTTCCTCAAACCAGTCGGATAGAGATCTTATCACAGTCGCACTAGCTAGTTCTCCATGCGTTAACCCACCCATACCATCGCAAACGACAAATAATCCGATAGGTCCCCTTGAGCTTTTCGCTGTTTTAATTAATAAGGCATCTTGGTTTGTTTTTTTTTGAACGCCGACATCTGTATGGTATGCCGTTATAAAAGCCATAGTTATCCCCACTTCAACCTAATTTAAAATACTCTAAACTCAAATTCCTCATTCGCCAATTTTATTTTGTCCTCATGCCTGATTTTGACTTTCTCATTTGGTTTTAGCTTCGTTCCGTTTACAAAGCTTCCATTTGTTGATTGATTATCTTGTAAGAAATACTCATCTTGTTTCATTACTAATTTGGCGTGGACACGCCCCACTACTTTGTTCGCACAAATATAATCCGCTTGTTGAGGATCTCTTCCGATGATGAATTCATCTTTTGTTACATAAACCTTTTCATTACTGGAATCTACTAGGAGAAAAGGCTTGCTTAACTGCTGATTATTATTCCCAAGGAAAGTTGTCCCTTCCTCTTCTTGGTGAGAAACCGTTCCAAGCACTGTCGTTCCATTTGCATCGTCTTCCCAATCGTCAGAAGGATTATTTCGGAGACTTGGACCGATATTAATGGAGGCCCCGGTTAAGGAATTTTGACGTAAAAAACCAGAGTTTCGATCATCAAGCTCTGTACGTGTCACGCGTTTATAGTTAACCTCTTCTTCTATTTCAAGACTCTTACTTTTTTTCTTGTCTACTCGCTTACTACTGTATTGGGAGGTTAGCGTACCGTTATCGACAGAGCTTTTCACCTCACTCACCGCTTGGCCAGGACTATAAAAATGACTGTTGCTTTGTTCGGCATGCTGTGTTTTTTCCACGATATGCTCTGGTGTTAAATCCTTTAAAGTATTGAAAAAGGTCGAGGTTGTTACGTCCTTTGACTCAACCAAATAATTATGTAATTCAATATAATAGTCGATATCTTCTTTTTCACGATAAGGAATGGAAGCAATTAACTCCTTTAAAAACTGCTTAAATGAGATTAATTCCCCTTGCTGCATGCCGTTTATAGGGAGGTAAAGGAAAACCATTCGACCAGTGATTTCGTCTATGTATATGTGACTTGGATCTACAACAAATTGGTCTAACCTTAATCCACCTAGTTCTGCCTCTTCCAATGTATGTGCAACATTCAACAGAACCTCTGACAATTTGTCCCTTGTTACAGAACCCGAGAGATAATCCTTTAAGGTTGCAGTTGAAATAACATCATACTGTAAATAACAACCATCATCTCTTTCTAAAAATACACACGGCAAAAGACCCGGAATGGAATTCTCCTTTAATACATCTAGTTCTGAATGAATCACTTCTTCTTTTTCTTTAACCATATAAACTAAAAAACTAGTTGCTTCATAATCCTCTGCTCTTAGCGGTATTTGATTAATCATCGAAATCCTACTCCTTACTATAGTGTTGAACATATACAGGTGCGATGAAGGAGAACAATCAGCAACTGTGCTCATTGTCCTCATTCACCGACTGTATTCACCTTACGAATTTGTCTTATGTAGCTCTCTCTTCTAACCGTTCATCCGCAAGGGGAGGAGTGCATTATTTAAATGCACTCGCGTTATTATTAATAGCTGTTTCGGCTGTGTTATAGTTCGTAACCGTAGCATCTAGAAACTTCGCATAGCTATCGACAACTTGACGATACTCTTCAAAACGTGGCGCTAAAGCATTGAAGTTTGATCTAATCGTATTAGATGCATCACTTTGCCAAGTTGAAGCAAGATCATTCATGTCTCGCTTGATTTGATCCAGTCTCGTAGAGAGCTGCTCGTTTAAAGTACGAATTTGACCAGCCGTATTACTTACCTCATTAAGGGAAACCTTAATTCCTTCTACAGACATCCAATCCACCTCCTAGTTATTAGTTTGTTAAACGTTTCGCAGCATGAATTACTTCATTTTGCGTTTCTTGGTATGTTTTTGCGCTTAATCTTAAGAATTCAGAATACTGTCTCATTAAAGATTCCATTTTGTTAAAGTCCTCCATGAAGCCTTTAATCTGTGTAACGAAAGCCATGTTATCCTGACCTTGCCACGCTGCACCCATACCATCAACTTCGTTAAATAGACGGTCATAAAGCTGTTTGTAATCTGCTGCTTCTTGCTCAATTTTCCCAGCAGCTTGATTAAGCTTATCTGGATTTACCGTAATCGATCTTGACATTTATATCACCTCCTTTAAAGGATAATAGACTACTAGATTCTCCGTAATTGATCCCTTATCTGTCTATACTGACTTGCTGCATCTTCTAAGCTTCGAGAGCAAGTTAATTGACCAATTCCTCTAAACTCTCTACTAATTCCATATGAAATAGTATCTAGTTCTCTTGCTATATCATTGAGTACATCTATGATTTGTTCGATTTCTTGTCTTACTTTTTTATCCATGGATTAAACTCCTTTTAAGAAATCGTGCTTGCCTTTCGGGTAAGTTTACGTTCGGTTGCTTGCATCATGTCGGCTGTTATCGTCAAATAACTAACCGCCTGATTCATCCGATTTGGAAAACTACTGATGACATCTGCTAAAAATACAGAATCAAGATCAAAAAAGTCTGCTTTCCAGTATAAAAGATCGATTTGATTGTTGACCGCTCTCGTTTTTCGATTAATCCTCCGCAATCGGTCGGCATAGTACATTAATCTAGAAATATCAACCTTTATGTGTTCCTCGGAAGAACCGCCGCCTCCTACTTTCCATGTGAAACCTTTTGTAAATAGTGTTTCGACGAACGATAATACATCATCGAAAAAGTTAGATACTTCTGCAACGAGAGCCACGGAAACATGTTTTAATGTAGTTATTGTTTGAACAGCCATATTCCTTACTTGAATAACCTCATCGATGAGACCTTTGGATGCTAAATAGAGCATTCGAGTTAACGTTACATCGATAGCGTAAGCAACATCCTTATTTTTTACTTTATTTTTAAAATCGATTGCATCCGAAAGAAGAACAGTTAGAAGACTTCCTCCCTCTCTGAGAAAGGAGGCACCTTCCCTAACATTTTTTAATTCCCCTTCGGCATTGAAGCTGACGGTTGATAGTCCGTGTGGATAGAATAAATCCTCATCTCGGTATTCTGAAAAAGAACGAATAGTCTTTACTGTTTTGTCTACGTAAGGCGCATAGCCAAGTCCTGATACAACATCCCACTCATGAGCGATAAAAGTCATTTGTTCGTCCAATGCTTTTCTTTGACCGTCATGTAAATCCCACCAGTAAAGAGGAGCCCCATTCACTACATAAGCACTTATATTTTCCGTGTAATGTTGAACTAAAACATCAGAAGCTAGATTTCCTCCTTTAGAGTGACCAAGCAAAAATCTTTCACCTGATATCCCTTCACTATTTTGATAGTTTTGAACGTACTTTTCATAAAAGGCATTTGCTTCTTCCTGTTGGGTTATCTCTTGCCCAAGACCAGCCTGGATATTCGATAACCAATCCGTTTCAAAATGAGGCTCACTTCCCCTGAATAATGCTGCCGAATTTCCTTCCTCATCTGCAAAGGCGTAACCTACAAAGCCTGAGTTGGACTCACCGTTGGAGTTGTTTCCATCGTTAGGGTTGTGGTTTTGGTAGGCGATTAGCTTAATATCTTGGAGCTTGGGATTACTTTGAACAACCTCTTCAATTTTTTGAATTTCTGAGTATGTTGGTTCATGCGAACTAACTTCCCTTTTCATATACTTAATTACACTACTTAATGAGTAACTGAGGTTTTCATTAAGTCGTATATCAGTAGGTAAATCATAGTAAGATAACCTTAATAAGGTGTAACTTTCATAATCATTTAAGCTAGAAAGTGACAAAATATCACTCCTCAAGAGATTCATAATGGTTAACTACATCATTCTTACTGTTAATTAACAGATTAGGATTTACTCCATTTCCTGGATTCTCTGGAGCAAGTCTGTTATCCAGAGTTACAAAGCCGTAGACTTTTGCATCAAGATTTTCCCATGAAATATTGTTTACATTGGCAGTTCTAATATAATCCGAAATATTTGATTCGGAGTCCACAAACCCTACTGTTACAATATAGTCTTTAGCTTTAAGTCCTTTTACTAGGTTAAACAGTTTATATATCGCATCCGAGTATTCCTGTACATTTGGTATGTTGGAAGTTCTTACAACGGTCTTAAGGATAACTGTAAACTCTTCAGGGCTTTCTTTAATTAGGGCATCAATTTCTTTACTATCAACGTTTTCAGTAATAATCCCTGGTGAAGCTCTAAGCATTATTTTAAACTCACTTAATTCTGGTAAATATCTATCTATGGCTTCCTTATTGAAGTTTTCAAGTTCGTAAGCCCAATTGGCCGTTGTATAACCATCAGCAAATCCCGATTCATCAGGAAGTGCTTCGACGGAAAAAACGATTTCGTTGTTGTCTTTGGGGTGAACGACATAATTATCACCACCATACATCTTTGGAAAGAGTTCACTTCCCTCTTTGCTGTATTCAATCTCGAATTCCTTGTTATATTTATCCTCTAAATAACTCAGCACTTTTTCCTCTTGACTCATACAGCCACTCCCAATTGTTATAAAGCCAAACAATAAAATAAGTAGTAACAATCTGTGTTTACTTTTCATACAGAACTCATCCTTTTAGGATTTTGAATAATTTCCACATATTTACACCAGCATCAACTTCGCACCATTCGTCAGACCAGTCTCTTCCACAGTCTTGTTAATATCCAAGATTGAACCTGTACTTCGATCACAAACAATTGTGTCATAGCTCCCTTGAAAATATCCCTCGGACAACTCTGTCATCGCGTTGGCTACTAGCAATAGGACCTCATGTATTTTACTCTCTAACGGGATGAACACATCATGTGTTTGCCTAGAGGCCGGTACATAGACTTCGACTAATACTTTATCCATGATAGACCGCCTCCTTTTTGGATGACTTCGTTAGCATTTTAGTTAGGACAGGGCTTCCTTTTTTAACGACGTATCCAAAGTCCTCTGGGATCTCCTTATACATACTTGGTGGTAATTTCAGTTTCAGCATAAATTGATCGGAAATTCCATTGCCTATCCAAATCAAGTCGCTTAAGGACACATGCTCCTTAAACCACGGTTCAAATGACATAGTGTTCAGTCGATCCGGAGTATCTGAAAGAATGATAGATACATTGAGTGAATCTCCTTTTTGCAGGAACACCTTTAGCTTATCCTGTCCATCATCCGATAGCTGCGCGAGTAAATCAGAGAATGAATCTATCACACATGTGATTCTAGGAAACTGTGGTTCTGGTTCTCCATTTTCAATCGCATCTTTTTTCGTATTATTTCGATGTACAAGTGTATTGAACAAGTCTACGACCTTTGCCTCTAACTCAGACGTGTCAGCAACATAGTCTAATATCGGTGGTTCGTCAAACGCATGACCGTTTGGATCAAACAGTATAACCTCGCCATCCCCATATGCGGAATGGACTTCGGAAATCCCCTGTATAAAGCCTGTAAAATTGCTGTTATAGGATGCTAATACTAGATTGATATAAGACTTCTGAAAATCATAATATGAAACCTCTAATGTCTCTTTCTCTACACCAACCGGCATTTGGGTTATTCTTTTGTCGTTTAATACCTCTTTTACATATTCCATATCAACCGCATCTGGCAGTATTGGGATTCGCGGAGCTGATTGCTTACTCCAGTTATCTCGTTTTTGCTTACAATATTCCGTTATAAAGGAATAAAGGTTCGTTGCTTGTTTAGAAATATGAGCAATTTGGAATTCATACGTACTACCCGATTTAAAAATACCTCGACCTTTATGTTTGGCTGGATATACGCCATCCACATTTCCAAGAATACCGGAATAATCCGATTGATCATTCAGCTGTAATACATAGGTTTGCTTAAAGTTTTGCAGGAGTCTATAACGAATCGCTCCTGTATTAGTAGCCGTTACGATGAAGTAAATCCCATACTTCGTTCCTTCCCGTGTTAGGAAGGAAAGGGTCTCCTCTTGATCCTCATACATTTCAGAAAATGCTGAGTAGTTATGAATAATGACTACAATCGACGGCAAGCCTTGTTCGGAAACACTGTTGTATGACGTAAAGTCTCCTCCATAGTTAGAAAGCTGTTTTTTCCTTGTGTCTACTTCTCTATTTAAATATTGAAATAGATTGTTAATCTTTTCGGTATCACTAGAAAGCATCACATCTCCAACATGAGGAGATTGCTGGAACCAAGTAAGAGTTTCCGTACCAAAATCTAAAACATAAAGATTGACCTCTTCTGGAGTATGCTCTTCCATTAATGAGTAAAGAAGGCTAGATATCCACGTCGTCTTTCCACTTCCAGACACGCCATAAATAAGGGCATTACCTTCCTGTGTAATCGGGAAACTCAACAGCTCCTGACTTTGATTAGCCGGGTCGTCATATTCACCTATTATTGGATTTAATTCAAAGCGGTTTGTCGTTTTCAACGGATATTTTTCTCTTAGTTTATCTATATAAATAAGTGCCGGAATAGGCTCTAACCAAAGCTGCTTCACCTTTATATTTTCTTGTTTAGCCAAATGAGCAAGGTACTTTGTAACTTCATCAATTTGCTTCGGTGGATTTTTGACCTGGCCTTGGTTTTTATCGACTTTAGCACTTTTCACAATACGACCTAGGTTATCAATGACAACTACACTATCATCCTTAGATTTTTCCACTTTATCTGTCGGGATATAAGGAGCTCCACCCCAGGCTGACTGTCCAAGCTCGAATATTTCATTGTAACCAACCTGTAAGTAAAAACGACCTGTGGTAGTTAGTTCTGCTGCATCTGGACGTTTAATAACCTCCATACTATCGGCTTTTTCCTGAACCTTCAGACTGATTCTAAACTTACTGTTACTCCAAATCTGATCGTCCACGACACCAGAAGGCTTTTGGGTTGCTAGAATCAAGTGCACACCTAGGCTTCTTCCAATCCGTGCCGCACTCACTAGCTGATCCATGAATTCCGGTTGCTGTGTTTTTAATTCCGCAAACTCATCGGAAATCATGAATAAATGCTGAAGTGGCTCGGATACTAAACCTTCTCGATAAAGCTTCTGATATTTATAAATATCAATGTTACTTTCATTCATCTTCCTACTCGCTTCACCAAAAATGGCTTGCCTGCGTTTTAGTTCACTTTGGATAGAAATAAGGGAACGATTGACTGCAGCGCCATCTAAATTCGTAATTGTTCCAGCCAAATGCGGAAGCTCGCTAAAGGAATTCGCCATTCCTCCACCTTTATAATCAATTAAAATAAAGGCAACCTCATCTGGGTGATAGTTCACGGCAAGGGATAAGATAAATGTCATAATAAATTCACTCTTACCAGACCCAGTCATCCCAGCAATCAATCCATGAGGTCCATGATATTTTTCATGAAGATCGATATTAAATAAATCCCCCGTTGTACTGACGCCAATTGGTGTTTCAATCGTTAAAGTTGGGTTATTTTCTTTCCATCTCGTTAAAGCATTTAGATGCTCAATTTTCCCTACCCCAAACATTTCAAGGAATGTCAGCATCTCTGGCAGTGCGAAAGCTTCCATGGATGTCGCAAGTTGGATGTTAGCAAGCTGGATGGCCAATTCTTCCGCTTCCTCAGGCATGTAAATATCTGTTTCAAAGCCTACGTATCGACCTGTGATATCATCTTTGTCATAAAGCTTAGAAACACCTTGGTCCAGCTCTACAACCATCGTCGTTTCCTTCGGTAAATTTTTCAGTTCATCATACAACGTGATAAGGCTAACACCAATATCCAGCTTCTCTTTAAGCAAAAGATTAATCATCTCCGCTTTTGAAGCAAGTTTCCTACTCATGGAAAATACAACATAGTGATCCGTTAGCTGTTCTCGACTGTCACTAGCAATCTCGACACGGCTCGCTATCACTTTCTCAAAATAAGCAGATAATTCTTTTATTTCGTTAGCGTCTGTCGCAATAAAACGGATTGTCTTCTCATCATTCCAAGCGTGTGGCAACCATTTTAAAAAATTCCACGTTTCCTGTTCCTTTTTGTCGTAAAGGAATACAAACTTTAGTTCGTCATAGCTGTGCAATGCGGATAATTGAAAAACTAGACCTTTTACGAAATCTTGAACGAGTTCTCTTTTCCCGATAACTCCAGTAATTGGCTCTTCTATAAGGGATAAAGTAACAGGGACATCCTTCAATACTTTCGGTTGCTCCGCTAATTTATATAGCTCATCTTGAAGATTGTCATCTTCTAAGGTGAATTTTTTCTCTGGGTACTTGATCTCAGCTTGTAACGGCACATCCCCTAATCCCAGTCGTACCTTCAAAAAGTCATTTTGACCAATCGTTCTCTCCCAAAGGGAACGTTCTTTAGAACGAATTCGATTTAAATAATGATTAAGAGGTTGATGGTTTTCATGGAGGATTTCACTCTGATGTCGGCACTCTTCTTCGATGACTTGGCCCATCTCTTCTATGTACTGCTTATACTTCTCTTGTCGTTTACTTTCATGCTCGTCTCGTTTCTTCTTTTCATGCTTCTTCGTTAGAATTGGCCAAAGCACCGTTCCCGTTAACATACTTAAGGACATCATTAACGTAGGGAGAGCGTACATAATGTCTCCATTGGTTCTCATTACGTTTTGCACCGCAAAAATTCCCATGAACAAAGAAGCCATCCCCATGGTTATGGAAGGACCAAGCATTAGCATAAGCGGTGTTTCCTCTAAGTTGGGTTGTTGCGGAGGTGGGTCAATTTTAATCGTTCTTTCTTCGATATCTCTCTTAAAACGCGGAGAGCGGTAAAACAAATCCTGTTGATCTTCCTTCACGAGAAAATCATCTAACTCTTCTTCATCTACGACAATCGGTTCTTCAGGAACAAAAGGTTGGAATGCCTCTTTATCTAACAAAACAGATTGATTCGGATTATTAAGGGCCAACAGATTACCGTTGAAAATGATCTTTAAGCCCATGATGTAAATCACGTCACCAATTTCCAGCTTTTTTTCTTTGACCATCTCTCCATTTACGTATGTACCATTCGCACTGTTGTTGTCCATAATGGTCGCAGTTCCTTGGCTGTCGTACATAATCGTACAATGCATGCTAGAAACTAGTTTATTGGCATAGCAAATATGCGCATCCTTGGAGCGTCCAATATGTACAGAACTAGAATGAACACGATGCTTTGTGTATTCACTTTTATCCCGAGAAGGAGTCGGTTCTACATAAAGGAGCGCTGTGGACTCGCCATCTCGGAAAATACTGTAAGTCATGTAAGGCTCAATAGCCATCTTATATAGCTTCTGGTTTGCATCCTCTTTTAAATAGGCGTACTTATTCGACTTCAAGAACCATGTACCGTTCTCAGCTTCAACCGCCATCATATCTTGTTGTGTGTCCCCATCCATCGTTTGGAGGGTATATCTTCCTGTAATTCGTTCAGGCAAAACTAAATGAAATGCTTTACCTCTGTCAAAAAGTGTCAATAGCAAGACAATTCTCTCCTTCGGGTAATGCCTATGTAAGTAAAGGCTTATTATTTATAGGTTTCATAATAGGATTTTAGACATTTTAGTGTGTGTTCAAAAAGGAGGATAAAAAGCGCAAAGAAATTCAAGGCGGCGCAGCTTCGAGTACCGGAGTGTATATTTTCAGATACATGAGGAACCGGAGAAGCAAGCCAACGCAGAAGTTCAAAGCGATTTTTACCGGACTTTTTGAACATCCTCTTTTATGGAGTTTATCTAACGAGGTATGAAAATAATTTGCGGCCAAAGAGACAGACAGTAAAAATATACTATACCTACAAATAAATTAGACAATTGTTAACAATTATTTACACTTTTTACTAAATTTTGATTTAAATAGTTAGTAAAAATGGTAAAAATTTAGTTCCAATGATTCACAACTTTCCTAACACAAATTTACACTTATTTACAATGTAATGGAATAGGTCTTATTTAGGAAATATTGGAATGCCAATTGAACGAATCAGGTTGAAAGTCCTATTAAGTCTCGAACATAGGACTTTTATTATGGGTAGGAAGTCACACTTGGAGCTTTATAGTCTTTTTAGAGGTAGCTTCAAATAATAAAGGCCACCGCAAGAATGGTAGCCTTTATTTTTATCTGGATCATTATTATTTTTAAATGTTGCTAGCCGGTTCCATATTTAAAACCTTTTGGACTCCAATCTTAATCATGGCATATTGCATGGAGTGGTCTCCAGATATAACGTGGAAAATTGGTGTGACTTGCTCTAACTCGTTATCTGAGATGTAATCCAATAACAATCTATAGGCAACCTCTGTTTTTGTTTCAAAGTGATTATGTACGTATATAGAGATCATATTTTCTACACTAAAGTAACTATGAAATCTCATATCTTCAGGAACTACCAGATCATCTTCATGAATCGGGATAAAAAATTCGGATAAGAGTACTTCGTCCATTGGGACATTGTTTACGGAGTAGAATAAAGGACCTTTAATGGTAGCCCCCAAATGTATGACTTCCTGAACAAAGTCATTAAATACGTTTTCAAGCTCCTGATATTGAAACTCATATTTTCGTGAAATGACGTTCGTATAGCGAATGGAATCGTTGGGATTAATCACCTTAACCCTCCTTCACTATTGGAGCATAGATATCAATTATTCCTCCACCATACACATCCAAATAGATGTTATAAAAAGGCTCCTCCAACTCTAACCCATATTCCTCTGCACAAAGTCGAAGGATTTGATAGGATTCTTCCATATCTTCATCCAAATCTGCATGTCGAATAACTAGTCCATCCTCGAATGTTAATTCCTTTGTAAAACGGTACGTTTCATTCAAATCTATCTTTACCGGTTCATTCACCGGCACATGAAACGTGTACTCTGCTGATTCTTGGGAACCTAGATTAGTAGATACTTGATAGATAGTTGGCCCCGTTCCGTACAACTCATTTCGAATGATAGCATTTCTAAGATCCTGAGCAGAGTGATGCCATTCACTCGGCTTACAAGTAGATGTTGCGCTTATGACATTGTGGAAGGTTAAGGGACATCGTTTTATTTTCATTGTGATTACCTTTCTTTTCTTCATTATTTGAAATTTATCGCATTTCCTCTATTCCTTTTCCTTGGATTCGGCATGTTAAAGGATTTAAACCTGAATTTACAATAAGTTATTAAATAAAATTCTGGTAAAGCAACTGCTAACGCGTATTGGATTACCACGGAAATAAAAAGCACAAAGTAAATAGCCCCTATACCTTCTACATAGGTTCGAGCTATTACTCCCCCCATTATGGTTGCACCAAAAATAATAGGTAAGCTTACGTAACCCTTTGACTTTTGAAACTTATATAGCCCCTCTCCACCACGTTTTAACTTGCCCTTTTTAATTCTGGATATTGCCCTAAGGGTTGAAAGTAGTAAGAATACAATTCCACCTACACACAAAAGCAGTCCTCCATAAAGTACAATACTAGGAGTTTCAATCAACTGAGTTAAAGTAACAAAAGCTAAATAAGTGTCAATAGACAGTTTAGTAGCTACTAAACTAAGTAATATCATTTGAATCTTTTGAAACTTATAGGCTATTTTCATGCTCCCAAAGGGAATGGCAATTAATAGTTGAATAACTAAAAGAATCCAAAAAAAGTTGACCACACTAGAATAAATAGGATCGATTCCTATTATACTTTGGTTCAAACCAAATGCAGAAAAACCAGTGGCTGTAAGACTATAAAAGAAAGAAGCAAATAAAAACCTAAAAATCCTACTTGGAGCTAATCGATCATTTGCAACATCATAAAGCATAGAAAAATATGACTCATCGTAACTTTTCATATTTTTACCCCCTACCAGAATACCTTATCTAATTTTTTACCCACATCTCCTATGAAATCACCTGCTGCGTCAACAACGGAATCAACAGCTTTGTTTGCAAAGTCTTTTGTTACATCTACGATACTTTGGTCATTTGGAGGAACCTTGATATTAATTAATGCGTTAATTCCTACCCCTAGTCCAGCACCAACTATAGTTCCTGCTGGAGGTAAGATAAGGGATCCTATTGATGCCCCAATCGCCATCGATGCACCACTAGTACCGAGGTCGACAGCAGTATCCACAGTAAACTCCCTAATTTTATCACCATCGCTCATATACTTAGATTCTTTACTAAAGAATGCTTCATTACCATTTTCAAAAATTGTGGTACCTATCCCAAATATCCCTGCACCTTTACTTATTTTTGTAATATTTGTAGCATTTTTCCAATCTTTAAAACTTTCCCATACTTTTAATTCACCAACAAATGCACGACCAGCCGTAACAGAGGTTTGCTTTATCGGTGAGGAATCTAGATATTCGATTTGCTTGTGTAAACCATTAAAATCACCTTTTATAAATCTGTTAACGTTGCTAGGGATATATGTTTGGTGTTTTGTATCGTAAAGTGGTATTCCATCGTTAATCATTCTTGTTACATAACGCTTTTTAAAATCTCCACTTTCTCCTTCAAACGCTCGTGATAGTTGGTCTCTATATCTTATGTAATCTCTTGGTCTATCTATCCTGGCCTTGTCTAGCTTAAGAGAAATCGTTCCACCTGTTCTTACAAATTTGAATCGAAGATCATCAGAGTACCTTAAAAGTCTATTGGAATCTAATGTCCCTATAAAACTTCCAATAGTTTTGGTTGAATCTTTAATTGCAGATAAAAGGTTATCTCTCCTTTGTTCCTTCTTACGTTCAAAAGATACTTTGTTCCCTTCCTTGATAACTTTATACTCCGCCAGGCTATACTGATTCATCGACTGATCAATAAAAGCATACAACTTCTTCAAGTCATGCTCTATATCCACCAATGAATGTTCAGCATCTCTTAGTCTCCCGCTAATCCCGTTACGTGATTGTATCCGCCAATCCACTTGGTTTTTTAAGTAGGAAAGTTCGTTTTCGAGGCTAGAGATTTGGGACTGGATTTGAGATATTGTGGAGTTGGTTTGTTGGACATACCCAATCTTTATATGAATTTTATCCAATTTTTATACCCACCTTTCCCTAATCCTGCTTCAACCTTGCAAGCCTTTCTCTTTCTCTCTCTTCTTCTTCCCTTTTGATTTCATACGCTGTGGAGACAATATCAGATTCTAAAGAATTTAATTTAGATGCCACTTCACTACACTTACTTTCCAGTCGATTTAACGTTCTATTTATGTAATTCACTTCTGTTGCTTTCCATCCAGAGTGTATGTTTCCTTCCGCACCTTGTAGCTTCCTCCGCAAACTTCTTAAGGAATCCGCAACATTTTCTATCCGATTGGCTTGATATCTTGCACGACTAACACTTATTCCCATTCCGACACCTTCTTTTCATTTATCCTGTACCTATGTACTTACAACCATAGTCCCTTATCAATTAAATATTTTATAATAAAGCACTGTCAAACTTCCATAAATACTTGAAAAACTTTCCATAAAAGTGCGTAAAGAGGAAAAATTACCTATATACGAAAGCCCTCGCAAACGTTATTTATGAACTTAGACCCATTACGAAAGTATTATTACTTCACTCGAAAAAAGCGCATATAAAGATAAACTCTTTACATGCGCTTCTCCCTTATTATAAAGTTTTTAGAAATGCTCGAATCCGCTTCATCGCTTCATCCAGCTGTTTTAATGAAGTGGCATAAGAACAACGAATATACCCTTCCCCGCTTCTGCCAAAAACATTTCCTGGAACGACGGCAACCTTTTGTTGTTGCAACAGTTCCTCTGCAAATTCTTCCGAGGTTAGTCCTGTCTTTTGAATGGATGGAAATACATAAAAGGCTCCACCCGGTAAGTAACAATCCAGCCCCATCTCTCTCAGTTCTTTCACAACAAAATTACGGCGCTGCCGATAGCTTTTCTTCATTTCTTGCACACTAGATTCTGAGTGGTCCAAAGCTTCAATTGCTGCATGTTGAGCCATCGTTGGTGCAGACATGATCGTATATTGATGGATCTTTGTCATAGCTTTTATGATTTCTTTCGGACCTGTCGCATAACCTAGACGCCAACCCGTCATCGCAAATGCTTTGGAAAAACCAGATAACAGAATCGTTCGCTCTTGCATCCCTGGAATCTCACTAAAACTCGTATGAGAATCGTCATAAGTTAATTCTCCATAAATCTCATCTGAAAGAACCAACAAATCATGTTTTTCGACAACTGCTGCTAGGGCTGTTAATTCTTCCTTCGATAAAACCGTACCGGTCGGGTTATTTGGACTACAGAGGATTATTGCTTTTGTTCTTTCTGTTATCGCCTGTTCTAATTGATAAGGTTCAAGCTTAAAGTCCTGCGCTGGGTCTGTGTCTACCTTAACTGGAATACCTCCAGCTAAAGAAACTGCTGGGGCGTAAGAAACGAAGCTTGGTTCCACAACGATAACTTCATCACCAGGATCTATCAGCGCCCTTAAAGCTAAATCTATGGCCTGACTTGCTCCGACTGTGACAATAATTTGATCTTCTGGATCATATTCCACTTGGTACTTTCTCTTTAGATAGGCACTGATTCTCATGCGTAGTTCAATCATTCCAGCATTCGCTGTATAAGCGGTATAGCCTTGTTCTAGAGAGTGAAAGCTTGCCTCAATCACATTCCACGGTGTAACAAAATCTGGCTCACCTACTCCAAGGGAAATAACGTTTTCCATTTTGGAAGCTAAATCAAAGAAACGACGGATTCCGGACGGTTGAAGCTGTTCTACTGTTCTAGACAAATAGGAGGTCTTGCTGGATGGACTCATGGTGTCACCATAATCCTTTTATCATCGTCATCACTTTCAAAAATGATTCCATCATGCTTATATTTTTTCAAAACAAAATGGGTCGTGGTTGAGAGTACGGACTCTATAGTAGATAGCTTATCCGAAACAAAGCGACCTATTTCAGACATCGTTTTAGCTTCAATTAATACGGATAGATCATAGGCACCAGACATTAGATATACTGCTTTTACTTCAGGAAACCGATAGATCCTTTCCGCTACCTTATCAAAACCAACCCCTCTTGTTGGGGTCACTTTTACATCTATCATCGCTGTTACCCCTTCATAATCCAATACTTTCGTCCAATCAATTAATGTAGAGTATCCAGCAATCACATGGTCTCGTTCCATTTCTGAAATGAGTTGGTTTGTTTCCTCCACTGATAAATCTGTCATCTTCGCAATCTTATCAACCTCTAGCCTACTATCTTTTTCTAAAAGCTCTAAAATCTCTATCTTCTTGTTATCCACGCTGATACACCCTTTTCTATATGTAGGATCTAGTCCCCGAAACTGATTATTTCGACAATTTATTTTATGTTACTATATTCGTTTTAAAATAGAAACACACTTTTAGTAGTTCCCGCAAATTTTGCTTGTATGACAAGTGCATCATCATTTCTTCCTTCCCATGCATACGTTAAAGCAAAAGAGGAGGAATTAGCATGACCATTATCGACACAAAACCTTGGTTATTGGACTATTTAAGCCAACGGTCCACCAAGTTAGAGGATAATATGCTTGTTCAGCATGAAACGATTTGTAAAAAACTCCTACCTTATTTTCCAAATACCGACGAGATAGATATTCATGAACACTTAATGGAGCATGGCTTTTTTATTCCAACAGAAAAAGACACCACCTCAATCTCCACATTTATCAAACAGAATTACTGGAAACAAACCAAACTCTACCTGGATGCCTTACAAAAAAAGTGGAAAGGACCAGATGTACATGTGTTCGTTCTTCCTTCCGATAGTACGAATCCGAACCTCTTGCAAGAATTCGATGGTGTCTCAGGTGTAAGCCATGCAGACAAACTGTTTCTATTTTTACCACCTGAACTCAAAACGAAGAAATTACAGGCCGTACTCACTCATGAATACAATCACATTTGCCGTCTGCAGCAGCTAGGTAAACCCGAAGAGTCCTTTACCTTATTAGATACGATCGTTTTAGAGGGGATAGCTGAATATGCTGTGGAGGAGGAATTAGGCAGCGACTTCCTTTCTAAATGGGCAACCCTTTACTCAGAAGAAGAGAGTCAACAGCACTGGATAAAGTTTTTATCGAAGCACAAGCATATTAAAAAAGGGGACATGAAACACGATGCACTAGTTTATGGAGCTGACCTCACCCCACCATTAGCCGGCTATCATTGCGGGTACAGAATCGTAAAGTCCTTTGTTAAGACAGAACACCTCTCTGTCTCAGAGCTTCTTGCGCTTCCTTCTTCCACATTGTTAGAGCAGTCTACTTTTGATTAATAGGTAGATGTGTATTTTCTATAATTCTGTTATACAATCCCACGCCATTCTAGTCACCTTTCATAGACTACAAGGAAACCCTATGAAAGGAGTTTATGTATGTCTAGATATTACGGTATTTGCAGGAAATCTATTGGTCGGAGAGTTTTAATTAAAACACATTGCGGCCGAACCATGAGAGGTATTATTCACCGAGTAGATGATAGAAACGTCTATTTGCGCCCTATTGGCCCTAGCCGCATTGGTGGTTTCGGATATGGTTATCGACCTTATGGATACGGTTATGGCTACCGCCCATACGGATGGGGTTGGGGCTTAGGCTGGGGCATTGCCCTAAGCGCTATAGCCAGCCTATTTTTCATCTAGTCCTTTACCTTCAGACATGATCATAGAGCCCCTACACAAGGGCTCTATTTCTATTTTCCCTAAAAGTTATTTTCCATACTATCATGTTAGCAATGAGTAGGATTACGCAAAATATAAGCACACCATAAGGTAGTAGAGTTGCCGCATAATGAAGCCCCCCAAATAAGGCAACGAAGATTAACAGTAGAATATTTTTTAGTGCGCTATCCTTTTGACCTATTCCAAATGGTTGCGTAAATGGAAGCTGCTCCCCATTTAATACTCGATACGAAATCACTACGTAAAGAAAGGCGGTTAACCCTAAAGGAATAAAGTGATACAAAATACCCATCGAGAAGATAAACGGGTAAATCATTCCTACAATGATGTAAACCGGAATGTATAAATGAACAAACAGCGCTTTTAACGCACCCTTTGTTATTATATTTGGATCAGATATAGGCATAGCCCCATAAATCCACGCCCCTTTATACTTTTCCGAATATAGGAGCATCTGGGCTGCTGTTGATAGAAATATCAAAGTTCCATAAAAGGTCAGGTAGTAATAACTGTCACTAACTTCTTGCAGGTTTCGAAAGCGAATTTCGTTTAAAATAAACAAAAAAGGAATGACAATGGCAAAAATGAAAGCCGGATAGACCTTAAGCTTAAATTCTCGTTCGTTTTTCATCATGTTTAGTGCAAAGTGAAATAGATGATTAGATTCTTTTCCTCTACTCCATATCTTGCCCATCCAAACATACCAAGGATTTCTTTTCTTTTGCCGCGATTGACTGGAGTTAAGCAATTTCTCTAAGTTACGTTCAAAGGATGGAATGAAATAAATATATAGCATTATGGAAAGAATCGGGATAACAATCCCCAATCCAGATAGAATCAAATAGAATCGATTACCTCCATCGTGTAAGAGAACCTCAAACAAAGCACTATACCAAAACGGTGGGAGTAAGAATTGCCACCACTGCGGCTGCATGACGATATCAAGATTAACGAATTCAAATGATCTAGCAACGAGTTGTGTACCGACTATCATCCCGATTGAGAGTAGGATCTGTACATAGTTAATGACATCCTTCAGTTTTTCCCCATCTAAAAATTGTAAAACTAACATATAAACCAGTGCCGTAGCCATGATCGTCCATAGAGCAATAAGAATCATTTGAAAAGCAAATAACAAAAAGAAGACAAACCCTCGAGTCATCAACCCAACGACCAAAGGAACTGCTGTTAATGCCCCTACGATAAAGAACATATATATGCTAATATGAATAACCTTAGCTGCATTAATCGTCCGCTTATGGATTGGCTTCGTATCCAGGGTTACCTTATCTCGAACATCTAACAGAACGGTAGAAAAGTCCGAAATCATGGCTGTTAATAAAAAGAACATAATGATACTAAATACAAACGTCATTTGATAGATGTATTGATCTCCTATTAACAGGAAGGGAAGAAGGATAAGAGAGAATAAAACATAAATCCACAGAGATCGAATAAATTGATTCCCTTCTCTTTTCTTGCCATCGTTTAGAATCGTCGGAACCCTTCTTTGATCAAGCGTGAGCTTTGTTTCTAGGATTTTTCTTAGGATGGGGTACTCAATATTTAAAGTCCGGAATAAACCTTGGAATCTATCGAGAAATTTTAACGTTTTGAAATCACTCATAGAGACCTCTCCCGCTCATAACGTTCACGATATTCTGCGAAATTTCTTTATGCTCATCAAATCCAGTTAGCTCGTTAAATATCTCTTCTAAGGTACCGTCTTTATTCTTTTGTTTCAACTCTTCAAAGGTACCGTCCGCTACAATTCGACCTTCTGATATAAGAATAATTCGATTACTGATTTTCTCGACCACATCCATGATGTGAGAGGAGTAAAAAATTGTTTTTCCCTCTGATGCCAGCTGGGAAAGAAGCTCTTTGATGATCATGACACTATTGGCATCCAACCCACTTAATGGTTCGTCTAAAAACAATATGTCTGGATTGTGTAAAAGACTGGATATGAGTAGTACTTTTTGCTTCATCCCTTTTGAAAAGGAGGACAATCGAGAATGGAGGCTATCTTGAATGTCTAGTAGTTTACTAAACTGTATGACTTTTTCTACGACATCCCCTTTGTCTAACCCGTAAAGTCCACCGACAAACGTCATATATTCGAAGGCTGTTAGGTTATCATACACTTCCGCATTCTCCGGTACGTAGCCAATTCTTTTTTTATATACCATGGAATTCTCATTAATATCCTGTCCGAAAATCTTAACTTGACCAGAAAATTGATCAATAAGTCCAAGCAGAATCTTCACCGTTGTACTTTTCCCCGCCCCGTTCGGACCAATATATCCAATAATCTGTCCTTTATAGACATCTAGATTAATAGAGTCAATCACTCTCTTGGAGCCATAGCTCTTCGACAAGTCTGTTATCGATAACACTTTTTCCAAATCTTCCACCACCTCACCCAATTATTTCCTTTATACTAACATATTTTGATCCCTTTCTTATATGCCTTCCTCCTTAATTAATGATGGAGACCCTGTTAAAAAAGCAATCGTATGTGTATGCTAAAATAAAAATTATCTAACTTTAATTCTTTCTTAAAAGCAAGTAATGCAATGAATAAGGAGAGGAAAAACGAATGATCCAAGCCCTAATTTTTGATATGGATGGAACCCTTTTTCAAACGGATAAAATTTTGGAATTATCACTTGATGATACTTTTGAACATTTACGGTCCTTACATCAATGGGATACAGTAACGCCTATTGATACATACCGTAAAATTATGGGTGTGCCTTTACCACAAGTTTGGGAAACTCTGTTACCTAACCATTCCAATGAGGTAAGAGAACAAACGAATGCTTATTTTCTGGAACGACTAATCGGAAATATAAAGAGTGGGAAAGGTGCTTTATATCCTAATGTCAAGGAAGTTCTCCGTCATTTGAAAGAGAATCATTGTTCTATCTACATAGCAAGTAATGGCTTAACCGAATACTTAAAAGCAATAGTGAGTTATTATAATCTGGATAAATGGGTAACGGAAACATTTAGTATTCAACAAATTGAGTCGTTGAATAAATCAGACCTAGTTAAGAGCATTATAAAAAAATATAACATCACCAAAGCAGCGGTGGTGGGAGATCGGCTATCAGATATTAAGGCAGCTAAAGATAATGGTTTCGTTTCCATAGGATGTAATTTTGATTTCGCAAGGGAGGATGAGCTTGCTCAGGCTGATATGGTGATTGATGACTTAATGGAGTTGAAGGAGATATTACCTAAATTACGCTAATGACCACATTAGTCAATATTAGAGAAAACTGGTGATTCTATGAATATTAGAGAAACAGATACAACTGTAATCATAAATGGGATGGAAATTGAAGGATTTATTGACAAAGGAAACCCTTGTCCAATCTGCAGTACAAACAAAATATACTACGAGGATTTTGATAGCTATTTTTGTGCGATATGTAATGACTGGATGGAAGAGAAGTGTGAGGACCCCGATTGCGAGTATTGCTTAAAGAGGCCGGAGAAACCATTATCACCTTAATCATTCAAAACTTTAAGGGGATGGAATCGTTTAATTTGCTTTGTAAAAGTTTTAGAAACAAACAAAGAAATCATACGTTTTACGAAATGATTTCTTTGATTCCCAATATTAGTTGCCCCATTTCAAATACATAGTCAAAGTACAACACTGTGTTCCTTGAGCGTCAGCATGAATAGTCAATAAAATTCCAGAAGGGGTGTACTGAGTAGTGATGGGAGTAGATGTTCCTATTGATTTCATTAAACGATCAACTTCCCTTTGGTTACCTGCCTGAGCTGCTGTCATCAACTTATGAGTAAATTCCCGATCCGTAAACTTTTCAAGGATAGTAATGGATTCATCCGCAATTTTTTGAAAAGCAGTTACCGAGCCTTCAAAAATACTAACATCAACTTCTGGGTATGGCCTCTGCTGATAATAACCATGATGTTGCGGATAATGATACCCTTGATATGGTGAATAAGCATAATGATTTGGGACGTTATACATAAAGCACCTCCTATTTTACAAGTATTTTATGCTGCTACCTAATAATGGTGATTCGAGTTATTAAAAAGTTAAACCTTATCTTTTCCAGGACTCCTATGTCAGTCAGATAAGGCGTGGACACGAATTGTTTGAAATTTTCATAATTAATACTTAAAAATGAGGGATTGTTTTGGTAGAAGTAACTATCGCATTTAATAGAGAAGCCGACATAGAGTTAGCTCATCACATTATGATAGAGGCCTTTAAGGAATATCAAAACTTACCTGTTCCTTCGAGCGCTATCTATGAATCTCTTGATAGTTGGAAAGATTCTTTTAACGTCGAGATTGAAAAGTATATCGTTTGTTTTTCTGAAGGTAAGGCTGTTGGGTCTGCACGCTTCGTCTTAAAAAAGAATCAATTATACTTTTTTCGTGTTTCTGTCCTGCCGGAAGCACGTGGAAAGGGTATTGCAAAAGCCATGCTTAACTGGCTAGAAACATTTGCTCTGGATCAGGGGTTAAAAATCCTGCAATGTAGAGTTAGAAGTGGATTATCCAAAAACGTTCAGCTCTATACATCTCTGGGTTATAGAATAGAATCCGAGGAAACCGTTAAAAATCCAAATGGACATTTAGTTGAGACTGTCGTTATGGAAAAACACTTGAAATGATGGAGAGATACGATTTGAAATCACATTTATATTTGCTTCAAGGACATCTGTTCCGCTTCCGCTATTCATCCATAATAACTATCAGCGCGGCTCAACTAAAAATTTCGATATCGCTTTTGTAAGTTAAATGGTAAATATACCACGAAGCAATATGCCTCTTGTGAAGGTGCATAAGGAAATGTACCGCCAAATTTTTACATAATAACAAAAACAGAGCTTACTCGCTCTGTTTTTGTTTAACTTGCTTTTCTTTTATTGGTTGTAACTTGGATGGCCAGAATGCCCACTTACCTAAAATGGTAGTAATAGATGGGACAAGGAATGGACGGACAACGAATGTATCAATTAAGACTCCTAACGCCGTAATCGTCCCAAAATGAACAAGAATCTGAATCGGCAACGTCGTTAACACCATAAACGTCCCTGCCAAAATTAAACCCGCGGAAGTGATGACTCCACCCGTTTCTACGGTTCCTTGCTTAATAGCTTCTCGAAGTGGCATCTGACGGGCTTTTTTCCAGATACTTGAGATCATAAAAATGTTGTAGTCTTCCCCTAACGCCACGATAAACACGAACGCATAAAGCGGAATGAAGCCTTGTATGGCGTCTACCCCGAATCCATAATGTAAAATCACCCAGCCAAGCCCTAGCGCACTAAAATAGGATAATACTACGGTCCCGATTAGGTAGGCAGTCGCCGTTATTGATCTCAAGTAAACGAGCAATAGAAGTGCTATTAATCCAAGAATAATAGGAATAACAAGCTGCTCATCATCTTTCACGGTTAACCTTGTATCATATTGGGTCGCAGTTTGTCCGGCAATCCAAACATTTTCCGAGTCTAGATTAGTGGTAACAGCTTCCCGAATATCTGGAATTCGATCCATTGCTTCATTAGAATAAGGATTCATCGATAATTCCACTTCCATAAGATAGAGGGAAGAATCTTCTTCACTTTGTTGAGCTTGTTTTACATTGGCAATATACTCTTCATCTTGCAACGTTTCCCCGACATCTAATACCGTCTGTTCATCATCTGCTTCAAACACCACTTGAACCGGAGCTAATTCTCCTTCATTAAAATGCTTAGAAAGAAGAGTAAATCCTTGTCGGGATGGCATATCTTCTGGAAATGCGTCAAGCGTATTATACGTAAACTTCATTCCGGTTGAGAAGCTAGCTAATATTCCTAACAGAACAATACCAGCTATGGCAACAACCCATGGTTTATCTGTAACCAGGTTTCCAATCGCATTTCCAAAGCGTCCTTGGTTTCTCTCATTTTTCACCGTTTTCCCTTTTTTCTTTGCCCGTTCGGCTTTCATTCCCGGTGTTCGAGGAATGAATGGGTAGAAGGAAACTCTTCCTAAAATACTTAAAATAGCCGGAACTAAAGAGATACTAGCTACCATCATGATTAATATTGCTACACTAAACGGAATCGCAAATCGGTGAATTGACCCATAGTCCGCTACTAATAGCACGAGTAATGCGCCCACTACCGTTAATCCACTCATTGCAATAGCACCCCACGAAAACGTGAATGCCTTCCTTAAAGCAAGTATAGGATTCTTTTCTTCTCGAAGATTTCTTCGATACCTTGAGATTAAAAATAAACAGTAGTCGGTTCCTGCACCAAATAGTAATACGGTCATAATCGCAATAGCTTGCGAATCAAAATCAATCCAGTCGGCTTTTGCCATAGACCCTAACACAGGACTGATCATCAAGTACGCCATTCCCACGCAAAGAAGAGGGATTAATGCTAGGATTGGAGAACGATAGATGACTAATAGAAAAACTAAAACAATGATGACCGTACCAATTAATAAAGACAAATCGCCTTGGCTAAACAGTTCAGTTGCATCAACAGAAATTCCAGCCGGTCCGGTAACTCGAACTGCTAAACTATTTCCTTCCAAGGATGCTTCAAATGGATCAGAGCTGAAGCTAGAACTGGCTACTTCTTTCATAGAAGTAAGCTTTTCATTAATTTTCTTTGTTTCCATACCATCTGGAAATTGGACAGGTAAAACAAACGTTGTACCGTCTTCCGAAACCTGCTGTTTCAAGGCAGGAAGTGGAATCTGCTGAAAAGGTGGGATGGTGACATCATCATAACCCTCATCCTGTAATTCATTCACGTAGGACTGAATCGATGTTAAGTCTTCATCCTCCAATCCAGTAGACTTATACCACGTGAGTAGGGCGGGTATCCCAGAATTGGTTGAGAAGTTCTCCTCTACTATTTTCGCAGCTTGTTCGGAAGGAACATCATTTAAAAAAGCCTCTGCCTGCTCGTTCTTTTGGGAATCCGCTTGTGGGAATACGAAACTAAAAACCGCAATGATAGCTATCCATATAGCTACAGTAATCCATCGCCCCTTCTTACTTGTTACAAATGAACTGTATGATTCGAAACTCTTCTTCATCGTCTAAAACTCCCTTTCAGCTTATCAACCGATAAGTAATAAAGAAAAAACAAGCTCTATGTTTCTATAGAGCTTTCCCTATTCCATGTAAAAATAGATAAGAAATCAGCTTTGATTTCCTTTGTGCCTCCTGTTGCTTATCCGAATCATCTAAACGTTTTTCACCGTTTGGAAAAGAGGACTTGATTAGATCAAGTAATAAATACGCCATTTCTACTTCATTCGTTTGAACCGTTTGCAATGGCTGGATCTCATTATTCGCTTCCGCTTCTTTTAAGATAATTATGACCGGATTTAAATAGCTATTCAGCCACCATTCCCTTATTTGTTCCTGAGTATCCGCATCCATCTCATGCCTCACATCGTGAAACATTTGTGTTAAATCATCCTCATGATTCATGAGCATGTAGTAGGAAAGCTGCTCAACGCGACTTTGTATTGTATTCGTTCGGTTTACTATTCTTTTTACAGCAAGATCAGTCCGCTGCATCGTTGCCTTTATCACTTCTAAATAGATCTTCTGTTTATTTTTAAAGTGATGATACAACGCTGGCTGGGTTAGGCCGCATGCATCCGCAATTTGTCTTGTGGAGACGGCTCGATACCCGTATGTCATAAATAACCGATTGGCAATTTCTATGATGTTTTGTTTTGTGATATGCGTTGCTTTGTCTTTTTTAACGGGATTATGTTTATTTTCCATTAAAGTGATTTCCCTTCCACATCCAAACTTATCGTTTGATAAGTAAAATTATACGTATTTCTTTTTTATTTTTCCAGTAATTCATGTTATGGATCCTTTCACTCCATATAATCAAATCGTAAAAAAAACCATTGACAGATATCCTATTAGTTGTAATAATAACAAAGATAAGTGGATACGGTTACCTTTAAATCAGTCCAGAGAGGCTGGCAAGGTGTTGCAGAAGATTATTCTGCGTAGCATTGTGTGCTCAAGGGGAGTTTCCCTTGACCATAGAATGCCTAGCATCTTGCCATTAGGGCAAGGTGCTTTTTTTATTAGGGTAACGCCATTTATTCATTCTGATTTAATAAGGAGAGATAAAAAATGGCTCATAAAGAAATTCAAGTTCACGAAAGATTACCATTCCTTCAAAGTCTACCACTTAGTTTTCAACACCTTTTTGCCATGTTCGGTTCGACGGTATTAGTTCCGGTTCTTTTCGGTGTCGACCCTGCAACCATTTTATTGATGAACGGACTTGGAACGCTATTATACATTTTCATTACAAAAGGAAAAATCCCTGCTTACTTAGGCTCCAGTTTTGCTTTCATTTCCCCCGTCTTTGCGGTATTAGGGAAATACTCCGAGGGTGCAGGGTACAGCTACGTATTAGGTGGGTTCTTATTTGTCGGTATTATATTAGTACTTGTTTCTTTCATTATAAAAATTGCCGGCACATCATGGATTGATGTTATTTTCCCACCAGCAGCTATGGGAGCTATCGTTGCCGTAATCGGTCTAGAGCTAGTTCCTGTTGCAGCGGAAATGGCTGGATGGATCGCACCTGCAGATGCGGGAGTTGATTGGGCAATCGATCCGAAAACAGCATTAGTTGCATTTCTAACGCTAACGATCACCATTATTTGTTGGGTCACCCTTCGTGGATTCCTAAAGATTATTCCTATCTTAATTGGAATTATTGCAGGATATATCATTGCGTATGCGTTTGGACTAGTAGATCTCACTAACGTAAAAGAAGCTGCATGGATATCTTTGCCACAGTTTTACCAAATGAAATTTGACGTATCCGCTATCCTTACCATTCTTCCTGCAGCACTTGTCTTAATTCCAGAACATATTGGTCACTTGTTCGTAACGGGAAACATTGTGAAAAAGGATTTAACCAAGGACCCTGGACTAGATAGATCGATGGCAAGTAACGGGATTTCGACCATCATATCTAGTTTCGTCGGTGCAACACCTAACACAACTTATGGGGAAAATATTGGAGTTCTTGCAATCACACGAGTGTACTCTACTTGGATTATCGGATTAGCAGCAATCATTGCGGTCTTACTTTCCTTCTGCGGAAAACTAGCTGCTCTTATTTCTTCGATTCCAACACCAGTAATGGGCGGGATTTCCATCCTGTTATTTGGAATTATTGCCGCGAGTGGAATTCGAATGTTAGTGGAATCCAAAGTGGACTACAACAAGTCACAAAACTTAATTCTTACTTGTATCGTCCTCGTAATTGGAATAAGTGGTGCAGCTATTAATATCGGTGTCGTTGAATTAAAAGGCATGGGGCTTGCAACACTAGTAGCGATTGCGCTAAGCATTTTCTTTAAGATATTGGATCTACTTAAACTTTCAAATGAAGATTAATAGAGAAACTCCCTAAACAAACCGTTTAGGGAGTTTTTATTATTTGATATACTCTTGCTTCATAAGGTTTTAATGTATATGGAGATTCTTCCAAATGTTCATAGTTACCCATCAATAACTTAAGAGAACTCACTTGCCATTCTTCAGGTAATTCAAAGGCCGTACTGTCCGCAAACAAGTTACTAATCACAAGGAATTGATCCCCATTCCAAGTTCTCGTATAAGCATAGATATGGTCGTGGGTTTCTAGAATAAGATCATAACTTCCATAGACTAGCGCCTCATGTGCTTTTCTTAGCTTTATTAATGCTTTGTAATAATGGTAAATCGAGGATTCATCTTGTAACTCTCGTTCTACATTGATCTCTTTATAATTCGGATTTACTTTTAACCATGGAGTTCCTGTCGAAAATCCAGCATTCGGCTCCGTATTCCATTGCATCGGAGTTCTCGAATTATCTCTTCCGTTCTTCCAGATAATCTCCATAATCTCCTCATGGGCTTCGCCTTCTTCTCTTTTGATTTTATAAAGATTTTTGAAGGAAACATCGTTATAATCTTCAATGGAATCAAAACGAACATTCGTCATTCCTAGTTCTTGCCCTTGATAGATGAATGGAGTCCCTTGCATGAGGAAGTACATCGTTGCCAAGCTTTTGGCTGCCTTTTCTCTTAACTCCTTATCATTTCCCCATGTGGATACAGAACGCGGTTGGTCATGGTTTTCTAGGAAAAGAGCATTCCATCCTCTTCCGTTCAAGCCTTTTTGCCATTTCGTTAATGTTTGTTTCAGCGCATGAATGTCCAGTCCACCGGTTACACTTTTCCCCCATAAATCCAAGTGTTCGAATTGGAAGATCATATTAAACTTCCCATTTTCTTCGCCAACCCACTCATCTGCTTGTTCCACACTTACGCCATTCGCTTCACCAACGGTCATAATGTCGTACTTATCAAACGTCTCTTTCTTCAATTCTTTTAAGTACTCTTGAATTCCATCACGGTTCATGTGACCTTCCATGGACGGAACGAATTTTTTATTATCTGGATTTGGTAGATCTGGGAAGCCAGGAACTTTACGAATATGCGAAATCGCATCAACTCGGAAACCATCAATTCCTTTGTCCAACCACCAATTCACCATTTCATATAAATCTGCTCTAACGTTAGGATTCTCCCAATTTAAGTCTGGTTGTTTACGAGAAAAGACGTGCATATAGTACTCTTTTGTCTTTTCATCATATTCCCAGGCAGACCCACCAAAGATCGACTCCCAATTGTTCGGCTCTTTTCCATCTTTCCCAGGGTGCCAAATATAGTAGTCTCGATAAGGGTTTTCCTTCGATGAACGTGATTCAATGAACCATTGATGCTCATCAGACGTGTGATTAATAACTAGATCCATGATTAATTTCATATCACGCTTGTGAACCTCTTCAAGCAATTCATCAAAGTCAGCCATTGTACCGAACTCGGACATGATACCCTTATAATCACTAATATCGTACCCATTATCATCATTTGGTGAGCTATAAATAGGGGACATCCAAACCACATCAATCCCTAAGTCTTGTAAGTAATCGAGCTTGGAGATTACCCCTTGAATATCACCAATACCATCGCCATCCGAATCCATAAAGCTTCTCGGATAAACCTGGTAGGCGACTGCTTCTTTCCACCATACCTTGTTCATGTATATCCTCCTAGTTGCCACTTTTTATTTCTTTACCCCTTCTTTTGTGCATTCTCCACTAATTTGTAAAACACAGAGAACGAAAGAAAACTAATGAGGGAACCTGTAAAAAACGGAATTAAAAACGGGAGCCCATTTACACTGACGTACAAGATTACTCCACTTCCTATTGTAAGGAGGAGAAAAGCAAATGGCCGACCAAACGTTAGAATGAAAGCTTTTTTGCACAACGTCTTAAAATTGGCGTTGAAGTGTGCCTGTGCAGAGAAAAAGTAAATGGTCCAGACATATAACACAACTCCAAGTAGTAGCGTTGCAAAAAAGAACACCGTATTTTTCTCATGTAAGTAGTACACATCTGCCGCCCAAATCCCCCATAGGACCGTTATCGGAATACCAGCTTTCCACATCTTCCCGTATTCTTTTTTATAGAATTGTAAAAATGACTTCCATAAAGAGATAGAATCATCCTTCATCATCCACTCTCGGACTAAAGCAAACATGGCCGCTGTGGAAGGCACCAAGACAAATGGGGCTAATACGATTAACAACCCAATTAATATATAGGCATCTGCTAACTGATCAGCGAACACGAGGTTCATCACTAAAAACACAATGGGAAGATTAAACAATAACCATAATAGATTCGTCACGGAAAATCGCATAATCCATTCACTAACGCTATTTATACCTTGCAATAAACCACCCATGCCTGCTCCTCCTCGTATATTATGTTTAGGCCCTCTATTAAGAGCCTTCAATCTTTACAATTTCCCTGCTTTCTATGTCAAAAAGTCTTGGACACCCTGAGATATTTCTAGATAATGGTTTTAGGATCATTTGGGACAATTCTTTCTCCTCCTGTGGCTCGACCACACTTCAAGACTGTTTCCCAGTGTACGTGCGGAACTTCCTACTCGCAGGCTGTGCACCTTGGTATTCGAACCTAGATGTTAGTAGCTCTAGGGCGGCTTTCGAACCAAGGATAGTACTGATACACGAGGTTGCTGATCGGCGTTCACACTAGGGATATCTCAGGGCGTCCAAGAAACAAGTACCAATGATTCTCATTTGAAAGGAGGGTATCCCCCATGAAATTATTTGCTGGATTAGATGTTAGTTCTTTTGATATCAAGGTTTGTTTACTAAATGGTGAAGGAGACAAACTCAGAACCTTCACCGTATCCAATGATTTACCAGGTGCTACAGAATTACGAAATTCTATATTAGAGTGTGTAAAAGGCCAAAAGGTTGATACACTCAAAATCGGTCTTGAGTCTACGTCGGTTTATAGCTTTCATCCATCTATGTTTTTTCATAATGACGAGTCACTCAAGGCACTTGGTACACAAGTTTTTGTTATGAATCCCAAACAGATAAAGAACTTTAAGAAGAGTTATAGCGATATGGACAAAACCGATGAGATTGATGCGTTTGTTATCGCCGATTATCTTCGCTTTGGCCGGGCCAATATGTCTGTTGTTAAAGAGAGCCAATATATAGCGCTCCAACAACTTACACGCTCAAGATATCAACTCGTTCATCAAGTGACAAAAGAAAAGCAGCACTTTCTCCAACACTTGAGTTTCAAATGCAATACCTTTCAAGAGGAAGTGGACTCTTCCGTTTTTGGTAATGCGATGATGGAACTCTTTTTCGAGAAATTTAGCTTGGAAGAACTGTCACAAATGCCATTGGAAGATCTAGCTGCATTCCTTCAAGAGAAAGGGAAAAATCGTTTTGGAGATCCCGAATGTGTAGCGAGATCCATTCAAAAAGCTGTCCGTTCTTCCTATCGATTAGATAAGGTTGTTGAAGATTCTATTGATCTCATCCTTGGCACCACTATTGAAGTGATTCGCACACTTCAGAAACAAATAAAAGAGATTGATAAAGCCATAAAACGAATCATGGCTGGATTAACCGAAACACTTGAAACTATCCCTGGCATTGGACCTGTGTTTTCTGCTGGCATTATTGCTGAAATTGGCCAAATTGAACGCTTTGATGATGAGACAAAGATTGCTAAATACGCGGGCCTCTATTGGCGTAAAAATCAATCAGGACGCTTTACAGCTGAAGATACTTCGCTATCTCGTAATGGGAATCAGTATCTTAGATATTACCTTGTTGAAGCCGCCAACTCGGTAAGAAGACAAGTTCCTGAGTACCAAGAGTATTACGCGAAGAAATACAAAGAAGTACCAAAACACCAACATAAAAGGGCACTCGTCTTAACCGCAAGAAAATTAGTACGTTTGGTTGATGCGCTACTACGCAATCACCAAGTCTACACGTCGAAAAGGAGCGTGAATGAATGAAGCATAACTAGCTTCTAAATCCTTTTCGCAACTCCCAGTAATTTACATATTTTACTGGTCTAGTTTCGTGTTGCCTTTTTTAATAAATTTGGACCTTGATAATCAAATATTTAATTAATTTTGACTTGACATATTACCGCAGGTCTTTACAACTAAAAATACCTGCTTAAGTCTGCTTTAATGCAACAAAAGGGAAATCGTTTGCACTTATTCTTAAAAAAATTTGCATCGGTTTTCACTGAAGCCTAAACAGACTTCCCCCGTTTAGGCTTATATGCAATGCTGGAATCTCTTTGTTTGATTATCGTCGGGATGATAACACTCTTCTTAAATGTTGATGGGTCTTTTATTTCCTCGATTAAACAACGCGCTGACTCATAACCAAGCTGATAAATTTGTGTATCCACCGATGTTAATGGAGGCGTAGAAAGTTTAGAAATCATCGTGTTGTTAAAGCTAATCACACTAACATCCTCTGGAACAAGGATGTCCTTGTCTCTTAAAGCAAGCAATACGTTCAGTGCCGTTAAGTCATCGGTAACAACTAGACCAGTTGGCGGCGTCGGTGAGTCCATCAATTCACTAACAGTTTGCTGGATCGATACCGTCTCATCTGGATTTTTCACATAGCTTTCTGGGATATGAATTTGATGCTGACGAATCGCTTCTTTGAAACCATTCAAACGGGCATCTGATAGTTCAAATTCAGGATCCCCTCCGATATAGCCAATTTGCGTGTGGCCGAGCTGTATTAAATGTTCTGCTGCTTCCTTTGCTGCTTGAACGTTATCATTATCTACATACATGATTTCACTCGCATTGGAAACCGGTTTACCCACAACCACGAAAGGAATACCGCACTTTAACAGATATGGTACAACCTTATCGTATTTCTTCGAGTAGGAAACAATCATACCGTCCACTCTTTTTCCTTGAACCATCTTTACAACATCCTGGAAAATGGATTCCTCCGACTCTCCTGTTGTGATTGTTAGACTAAAATCCTGTTTATTGCATAACGCACTTATTCCCCTTAACACTTCTGGAAAAAACGGATTGTGTAAGGATTCACTTGTTGAGTTTTTCATTACAATCCCGATTGTTTGCGTAGATTGCTGCACAAGAACACGCGCATTTAAATTCAAATGGTACCCTAGATCATCCATGACTTTCCGTACTTTTCGTTTCGTTTTTTCACTGATTTTAGGGCTATCCGAAATAACACGCGAAACTGTTGAGGGTGCGACATCAGCCGCCTTTGCAACGTCTTTAATCGTTACTGCCATTCCTACACCTTCTTCCATCATCATGAAACCGAATTCACTATTCTATCATGATTGTAATGCAAATAGTCTAGAAGTTCTATAGTTACATGGAAAATGGTTTATCGACAACCTTTATTTTACTGCACCCTCGGAAACTCCTTCGATGATTTGCTTTTGCGCAAAGAAATACCCAATTATAACTGGGATAATCGCAATCGTTAACCCGGCAAGCGCTAAATGCCATTGCTTCGTGTATTGACCAAAGAAGAAAAACATTTGCAACGGAATGGTTGCATTATCTTCTCCTAGTACTAAAGACGGAAGTAAGTAATCATTCCAAATCCAAATAACATTCAAAATACCTACCGTTACGGAGATTGGCTTAAGCAATGGGAAAATGATATGCCAAAATGTTTGGAATTTGTTTGCTCCATCAATAATAGCCGCCTCGTCTAGTGAGGTGGATATTCCCGTCATAGCTCCATGGTATAAGAAAATCGATAAACTACAACCGAACCCTAAATACATAAAGATCAATCCAGCCTGATTTAACATTTCCACCTGACCAAATATAGAAACGAGCGGAATCATGACAGACTGAAACGGAATTAACATCGCGGAAACAAATAAAAGCAGTAATGCAGCACTAAGTTTACTTTTATTTCTTGCTAATGCGTAACCAGCCATTGCCGAGAAAATAATAATGATTCCCACACTAACAACGGTTATAATAACGGAATTTAGTAAGGAGTTTAAAAAGTTCAATTCTACAAAGGCTTCACTGAAGTTTTCAAAGGTTAACCCTTCTGGAAAACCTAATACATCCGTAAAAATCTCACGCTTCGTCTTAAACGCGTTTACAATCATTAAATAAAACGGGGACAGCCACAACAAGGCGAGCAAGATACCGATGATTCCAACTATAATGTTATTACGTTTGCTCTTCATTACATGTCGACCTCCCGTTTTTTATTGTAGTAAACTTGCGTTAGGGCAATGATAGAAACAATGACAAAAAAGACGACTGCCTTCGCCTGACCATACGCCATCTCATTCGCACTAAACGCTGTTTTAACGATTTCCATCGCAACCATTTGTGTCGATTCAAAAGGACCACCATTTGTTAATGATAGGTTTTGGTCGTATATCTTAAAAGATGATGATAATGTTAAGAACATACTAACCGTAAACGCCGGCGCAACAAGTGGGAATGTAATAGTACGGAAACGCTGAAAGCTATTAGCTCCATCAATTTTGGCTGCTTCAATTAATTCTTTTGGTATATTTTGCAGATAGGCAATGTAAATGATCATGATATAACCAGCCATTTGCCAACAAGTAAGAATTACAAGTCCCCAAAATCCAGTTGATGTTGTCGATAACCATCCTTGAAGACCCTCTATTTGAAGCGCTGCTCCAATATCCTCAAATACACTAACGAAAATAAATTGCCAGATAAACCCTAAAATTAAACCACCAATTAAGTTAGGCATAAAGAAAATGGTTCTTAAAAAATTGCTTGATTTAAGCTGACGTGTCACTAAAAGAGCCAAACCAAGACCAAGTACATTCAAAAGAATAACAGATACAACCGAGAACTTAATGGTAAACCATATAGAATTAAGAAATTCTTCATCCTCTAGTAATCTCTTATAATTATCTAATCCTAAAAACTTGTTCGCCGTAAGGCCATTCCAATCTGTAAAGGAATAAACCGTCCCGTATAGTAACGGTAAAATAACAACAAGACCTAATCCTAATAAAACTGGTGTCAAAAACAGCCAGAATGATAGATCTCGATTTCGCATAAAATCCCCTCCGATGTGTTTCACCTAACCCAAGATGTTACGCAGAGTCCATTTCGTTATAAGCACAGCTAACAAAGCACTTCTGCTTTGTTAGCTGCATCCTTACCTAAAATTATTGTTGTGCTCTAGCTTCTTCCCATTTCGCAATTGCATCTGCTTCTACTTCTTCCCAAGTCATTTCACCTGCAAGATACTTTTGCATGTTTGGTCCAATTACTCCAGTACCCCATGGGTTACTTGGGTAACCAGCGAAGATCCAGCCAATCGTTTTTCCATTAGATGCATAGTCGTAGACATCTTTAGATAATGGATCTGAAATCTTTTCTGTGTCATACCCTTCATACGCAGGGATGAACTTAAATTCATTTATTACGAAATCTTTACCTGTTTCAGAAGTGTACATCCAATCTAAGAAATCTTTCGATGCTTGCACAACTTCTTCATCAAAATTGTTGTTTACAGCCCAATAGTTAGGAACCCCTACAGGAATGCTTCCTTCAAAGCCTTCAACTGGGATTGGTAATACACCAATGTTTTGCGCGAACTCTGGATCCATTTGCTCAACAGATGGGAAAATCCAGTTTCCTTGTTGAATCAGCGCCACTTTTTGTAAAGAGAAATACTCTTCTACTTGTTGAGAGTAATCTAAACTCAACACAGGTTGTACAGAATACTCATTTTGTAAATCTAGGAATCTCTTCATTTCAGCGCCTTTTTCAAAAGTCACCGTATCCGCGTTAAAAGATTCCATAACATCGTGATTAAATTCAGGTGCCAGGAAAGCGTTAGCTAAGTGATCACCAAGTACCCACGCTTCTTTTGCTGGAAGGGCAAACACTGCTTCTAGACCTAAATCTTCTTTTTGGCTATCAATTGTTTTAACAGCCGCTTCTAAGTCTTCATAAGAAAGGATAGACGTTGGGTCAATTCCTGCTTCTTCAAACACTTTTTTATTGTAGATAAGTCCATACCCTTCTTGGTTAAATGGAAGCCCTAAGATTTTTTCGCCATCCGTTACCGTTGCAAGCGTTCCATCAAAAGCCGCTTGTGCTGCATCCGTGTCTGCAAGATCTGTTAAGTACTTCTTATAGTCAATAACATCTTGAGGACCTGTTACGTTGAAGATGTTTGGCTCATCACCAGAAGAAAACTTAGATTTAAGTACGGGCGCATAATCTGTACCACCACCCACTGTTTCTACTTCAATATTAACCCCAGGGTTTTCTTCTTCATATTTTTCTACAAGGCTTTCGAATTGATCTTTAAATTCTACTTTCCCTTGGAAAATATTTAGGGTAATTTCATCTTCAGCTGCAGAGCCTGACTCTCCTTCATCTCCAGAAGAACAACCAGCGATTAAGATACTAGATACAAATAATGCCGGAACTACTTTTGAGAAAAACTTCTTTTTCATCCTATTCCTCTCCTCTTCCATCTGTAAATGGTTTAGTGAATTCGTTTGCACTGTAAAAAGCAAAAAAAGAAGGTACAACACCCTAAAGATAAGCGCTTTCATGAGCGAAAAAAGAAAAAATAACGATCAAATCAACATTTACCTATTAATTTTGCACTATATTTCATGATTTGATTCTAGCACAGCCCCAAAAGAAGAGCAACCTATTTTTTTGAAATTGGTTCATTTTTTCAAAAATCGTTATCTAATAGCCCTTTATAAACATTGATATATCAACAATTTAATTTTCTTTATAATTTTGTATCCGTTTACAATCTCGTTCTGAAAATACTAGCTAATTGATGGATTTTCTAGATAATTCATCATCTAAATATATATGTTCTAAAGGCAAACGTATGCTCAATTTCAACTAAAGAAGGAGGGCTCTGAAATAGAGCTCTCCTTCTCCGTTAATTAGACTCAGTCATCCTTGTTTTAATAGAAGCTATCTTATAAGCGCGTTCTAGCGCGCCTTCAAATCCGTAACAATCCTAATGCTTTTTATTATCATGCTCTTGCCTGTTTGTAACTCGATGTATATGCAACGTTAAGTATATTTTTTCTTCTGAGGGTATTTGAAATTTATAGCTCGAAGCAATGTAAGATGCAATCTTTTCACTACACTGAAATGCCATTTCATATTTGTTTTTTACTTGCTCATATAAGAAATCATCCGAGCTATCTTGAGACCTCTCTTGACGTATAAATCGAAGAGCAAAGAAACGTAAATGCGTAAGGAATCGCTCATAACTCACTGAGCTCTCGTCTAAATCCATACTGTAGTGGTATTTCACAATATTTAAGATGTTATTCACCATTTGGGTTACTTGTACAGCGGCAGCCATGTTTTCACCAGATATCTGGCTATTCACCAAGTGTAAAGCAATGGAACCGGCTTCGTCTTCTCCTAATCGAATACCAATTTCCTCTTCAATAATGCCTAGGGCTTTTTGGGCGACTTGAAACTCTACTTTATAAAATTTTCTAATCTCCCAGATCAAAGCATTTTTCAAATCAATGCCTTGTTTGTGGCGACTAATTGCAAAACTAAGGTGATCGGTCAAAGCAACGTACAAATAGTCATCCAATTTATAGCTGAGCTGGGTTTTGGCATAGTCGATAATACGATAGGATAAATCCAAATAAATTTCAGGAGTATCACGAAGTAGCTCTGCTAATTTTTCCGAAATCCCGAAGTTTTCTAAGACAAAGGTTTTTTCAACTTTAGACGCATCTATTTCTTCGCCTACTTTCTTTTGAAAGGCTAACCCTCTACCCATGACAACTATTTCTTTATCCCCTTTTTCTGTCATCACAACATTGTTATTCAATATTTTTTTAATTTCCAATCTGACTCAGCCCTTATAACAGAATTTTAATCGGTATTTTGAAAAAAGAAAATAAAAAACCCAAACTCACCCTATAAAATACCAAAGAAGGATTTTATAGAACAAATTTAGGTTTTGCCTGCCGTACAGTAACAATCCATAAAATTATAATATTTTTTGGAAGCGATTACTTTATTTTTACCACGCTTTTTAAAGCCTGTCAATGACTGCTCATATATTGTTCATTAACCGATAATTTAATTCGGTTACCAGATGGGTCCTCAAGGAAGACAACTCCACCTTCATTTTCAGAAGGGAGCCCTTGCCTCATAGCCGCGGGCCATCACTGTTTAATCTAATTAGATACATAGAAACAAAAAACAAGAGGCGTTCTAAATGGTCCCCACCTATCAATCACTTATCATACTTAGCCATTTTCTAGCTTCTTTTGTAATTCCTTCATAATCCCCGTTAGAAATGAAGTCCTTCTTCAAAAGAGAACCACCTGCTCCTACAGCAACTGCACCTGCATCTAAATAAGCCTTTGCTGTTTCACGTGTAATACCACCTGTACACATGATCGGTATATCTTGCAGAGGACCTTTCACATCTTTAACAAACTCCGGTCCCAACACAGATGCTGGAAATACCTTCACCATTGGTGCACCACATTGTGTAGCCTTCACCATCTCACTCGGAGTAAAAACACCAGGAATCATCGGAACGTCTTGACTAGCCGCGTATCGAACAACTTCCTCATCCAAAATAGGAGAGACCACAAACTGCGCACCTGCATCAATCGCACGCCGACAATCCTCTTTTGTCACAACCGTACCAGCTCCTACAATGATCTGATCTCCAAAGTTCCCCTTCGCTTCTTGGATCATTAGCTCAGCGCCTTCGGACTCCATCGTTATTTCGATGGACCGAATTCCCCCATCCACTAGCGCTTGAATAATGGAAGCGCTTTTTTCATATGGCATTTTCCTTAGCACCGGAATAATTGGCACTTCCGTAAGCACCGCCACATCCATGATCATTCCCCCATTCCCCATTTTAATCATCTGTACCGACTATTTTGTTAATCTCCCCTTCATTATACCGGTCTCAACATAATAATCCAATCTACGCTAAAACAGAACAGCCAATTAACTTTAATCATAATTTAATGGACATAACCTACTATATCTACTAATTGCCACCAGGGGAGTTTTTTGAAATTTCTTTTCGATCCGCAGCCGTAGGCGGTTCTTCCAACCAGTTCTTTTCAATCGTTAGGTTCATTCCATCATTCGAGTATTTTACTATTTCCGCTGTAAGAAGGGCAAATTGAGCATGTAAACCATGACGCATAATTTTGGAAACAGCGTAATTTGAAATACCAATGCCGTTCGCAAGGGATGTATGATAAAGCATTAATTTATCTGAAAAAGGTGGTGTTGTAGAATCCGTAACATAAGCATCCATAGTAGATGGTACAGGCAAATTTTCACTTAAAAGAAATTTTCCTAGTTCTTTAATTTGTCTATCTGCTACTTGTGCTCCTTGCTGGAAATACTTCCTTAATTTATCCGATGAGGCGACTTGACTAAATCCTAACATCATCGCTTTACCCACTATATTTGTGTTGATATTGACCTGTAAATGTTTAATCTCCAACCCAGTTAATGGACGACTTTTTCCAGCAATCATTGAAATAAACGATTTCTTCTCAACAAAATCCACTTTCTTAGGATAAGGTATAGAGGGAGCAGTGATATTCATTCCCTTCCCTTTCAATAAATGAAGTCCCTTTTCGAATATTATGACTGAGTCATTCAAACACATTTTAAAATACTCAATAATATCTTGTCTGGATGCACTCGAAAGTTCGCTTCCATAAGTTACTAATGCAGATCTAGCCATTTCAGTTGTGTAAAATACAACAAAAATATCACTAAACAGTCGGGGGGCATCTTTCCTAATATCTTGCTGTCCAAAACCTACTGGCACAGGTATATTTTCTTTCGTGAAAATCTCTTTCAACATATCTAAATGTTTTCTTGAAGTTGCTAAGGCGAATTCAAGAAATCTTTTTACTTCATCATCTTGAACCACTTGTAGATGATGTTCAAAGACACAAGCAAATAAGGAATCCCCAAGGTAACTCGCAAATAAGTCACCTAGTTCAGATGAAACTAACTTTTGATTTTTATTGGATTCTACAAGGTCCACACGGGGAAGCACTAGAACAAATTGCGT